>JAAYEH010000656.1 GCA_012728855.1 Rhodopirellula sp.
AGCCCGCTGAAGCCCAGCTTTACCATCGAGCTGGCCAACGGCGGCTACGGCTACCTGCCGACGCCGGAGCAGCACAAACTCGGCGGCTACGAGACTTGGCTGGGCACCAACAAGGTCGAAGTGCAGGCGTCGACCAAGATCGTCAACGCCCTGCTCGAAATGTTCGCGGAACTTCAATGAAATGCGGTGGCAAATGTTCCTCATCGATTCCCTGATTCTGGTAACCGGCCTGTTGTTGCTGCTGGGCATCGTGTCGAGCAAACTCTCGGCACGGCTCGGCGTTCCGGTCCTGGTGTTGTTCCTCCTGGTGGGCATGCTGGCGGGATCGGAAGGCCTCGGCGGACTGGAGTTTGAGGACTACCGGCTGGCCCATGCGATCGGAACACTGGCGCTGGCGATGATCCTGTTCGACGGCGGGTTGAGCACGTCGCTGACCGCCATTCGCGCCGTCTGGAAACCGGCGGTCCTGCTGGCGACCTGGGGGGTGCTCGTCACGGCGGTCGCCACCGGCCTGGCGGCGGCCTGGATTCTACAAATCTCGCTGCTGGAGGGCCTTCTGCTGGGCAGCATCGTGGGGTCGACCGATGCGGCGGCCGTATTCGCGGTGCTCCGTTCCCGGGGCGTCAGCCTGCCGAGGCGGATTGCGGACGTCCTGGAGGTCGAGAGCGCCTCGAACGACCCGATGGCGATCTTCTTGACGATCGGCTGCATCGAGGTATTGCTGGGGAATGTCGAGCCTGGACTCGGACTCCTGCGGCTGTTTGGTTCGCAGATGGTGATTGGCGCCTTGTGCGGGGTCTTAGGGGGATACATCGCGGGATGGGTCGTGAACCACATCGAACTGGAATCTTCCGGGATGTATCCGGTGCTCATCAGCGCGTTCTGCCTGTTGACCTATGGCCTGGCCGTCGAGTTGGGCGGGAGCGGGTTCCTGGCGGTCTATTTGGCCGGAGTGGTCGTGGGCAATCGGCCGCTTGTCTTTCAGCGCGGGATCCGGCTGTTCCATGACGCCATGGCTTGGCTCTCCCAAATCATGATGTTCGTGGTCCTGGGGTTGCTGTGCTTCCCCAGCCGCCTATGGGAGGTGGCAGGAAAGGCGCTGTTGATCAGCGTGGTGTTGATCTTTGTTGCCCGCCCCCTGGCCGTCGCCCTTTCGACCTTTCCCTTCCGGTTTCATTGGAAAGAACTCACCTTCATGTCGTGGGTGGGTCTGAAAGGCGCAGTGCCGATTACCTTGGCTACGTTCCCCTTGATGTTCGGGACTGCGGAAAACCCTCTGCAAGCGCCGCTGCTGTTTGATGTGGTCTTCTTCATCGTCGTAGTGTCGTTGGCCGTGGAGGGGACGACCCTGGCGCCGGTGGCGCGCTGGTTGGGACTCGAACGGCCGCGCGCTCCCGAACCGCCCGTCACGCTCGAAATCAGCTCGCTGCGCCACGTCCACGGGGAAATCGTCGATTATGCGATCGGCGAGGGTTCCCGCGCGGCGGGGCGACTGGTCAAGAACCTGGCCTTGCCGGAGGGGGCTGTCATCGCCCTGATCGCCCGCGGGGACCACATCATCCCGCCGCAAGGAAACACGCTGGTCCAAGCCGGGGATCACGTGATCCTCGTTTTGCGGCCGGGTATGCAGCCTTTGATGAATCGCCTCTTCGGCCGCAACTCCGATATTCGCGGAACGATCCCCGCCGTCATGGAGTTTCCGCTGCGAGGGTCGACCTGCGTGGCCGAATTGGAGGAGGCCTACGGGGTCCGGATCAACGCTCCTCCCAAATGCTCGCTCGCCGAAGTCCTCCGGAACGAACTCGGGGACGGCGAGGCGTCGGCGGGCGGAGTGATCCGGGTCGGCCCGCTCGCGCTGCGCGCTTTGCGCTATTCGAGCGACGGCGACATCGACATCGTGGGGATGTCCACCGTGCCTGAAGACGACCCCGGCGAGAAGGCGGCACAAACCGAAGACGTGGCCGAGCCAGATCCAGGCAGCACTTAGCGGCGAGCAGGGACATCTTGGGCAGCAACGGATTGACCGGTGAATACGCGACGTGCATGATGAAAGCGGCCTGAGGGCGGGGCGCCTGCATGAGGGGCTGATCGCCACCCCGGCGCACTTTCTCGAAGATAGGACAACAAGAGAATCCCAGGGACTCGGAAACGACCCCGCCTACCTCAAATTCAGGAACTCGACTATGAGAGCAACGACCGCCTGTATCTTTGCCCTCATCCTCACGGCTACCGCCCTCTCGGCCGCCGAGTTGCGGATCGGGGGCGCCACGACGAGCATCACCCCGGAGCAACCGGTTGCGCTCGACGGTCATCGGAATCTGAGGATCTCCAACGAGATCGAATCGCCGGTGACTGCCACGGCCCTGGCCTGGGAGTCTCGCGACGGAGACAAAGTGCTCGATCAGGCGATCATGGTGTCGTGCGACTTAGTGGGTACTGTGCAATCTGGGAGAATCAAGCGATGTCGACATCCTTCGAGTTAACACGCCGGCGTTTTTTGGAGGGCACGCTGGCCGCCGGCGTGGCGGCCTGCAAGTTGCCCAAGTTGGCCGCAGCGGCGGCGCCGAGCACGGGTTGGCAGATCGGCTGCCGAACACGGCCCTGGGCCGGCTACGAGTACCGCGTGGCGCTCGACGCGATTGCCGAGGCCGGCTTCAAGTACA
>JAAYEH010000657.1 GCA_012728855.1 Rhodopirellula sp.
ACCTCGACCGTGCGGCGGAGCCAGTCCAGCCGTTTCTGGCGGTCCGCATCATCGCGCACGATCGGGCCCTTCTCGTTGCCGCGCGAGATGACGTGGTACAGCGCTCCGGGAAATTCAATCCGTAACGGTCGTGCCATGCTACAATTCTACCATGCCTGGTCTAATCCTGCAACACTAATCCCTAATCCCGGCCTGACCCCAATTCTCCCCCTAATCCCGGCCTGACCCCAAGTCTCCCCGTCGGGCGCGCATAGCCTCGTGTATAATCCGGGCTAACCATACGCCGTGTGATCCTGCGCCATACGTCTTCTCCGGCGTTTGCCACCCGACAGATCCTTTTCTGGAGCAGTCGTCATTCCGGTTGCCCCGCAGCCAGGGCAATCGCGCCGTGGAGGACGACTTCCTCGCCGAGTTGCGCGGGAAGGATCGCGTAGCTGCCGACCGCCGGCGGAAACACGTAGCGCTCGACATACCGCCGGATCGGCGCCAGCCACAAATCCTCGCCGACCAGCGACACGCCGCCGCCGAGAACCACCACGTTGGGTGCGACAAGCGTGATCATCTGCGCAAGCGCCCAACCGACTACCCGAGCGGCATCGTCGAAAGCCTCGCGCGCCGACGCGTCGCCCGCCGTGGCCGCCCGGGCGATCATCCGCGTATCGAGCCGGCTGGGGGCTCCTTCGCACTGCGATAAGAGTTCGGCGGCGCCGGCCATGCCTTGCCGTTCGATTCGCCGCCGCGCGGCTTGGGTGATCGCCCAGCCGCTGGCGATCGACTCGACCGTCTGATCGGCCGTGTCGCAGTGCAGCCCGGGTCGGAGGTGCCCCAGCTCGGAGGCGACGCCACTGCCGCCGCAGTAAAGTTGTCCGTCAACGACGAGCGCTCCGCCAATGCCGCTTCCGATATTGTTATAGAAGACGACGCGGCTTCCGCGCCCCGCCCCGAATCGCGCTTCGGCCAGGCCGGCCGCGTCGGAATCGTTGGACAAGACGGCGGGCAGTCGAAGGTTTTCGCGGAACCAGTCGGCCAGTGGAAAATCCTCCCAGCCTTGAACCTGGTGACTGCGGATGGTTCGGCCCCGGTCCACGTCGACCGGTCCGCCGAAGCCGATTCCGGCGAAAACGGGCCGGTGTTGTTCAATCAACGGCCGGGCGAGTGCCGCCGTCTGCGCGAGAATGGCGGCGGCCCCGCCGCTCGGTTGCGCCTGGCAACGGACGACTTCGAGCAGCGGCCCACCGTCGCCGGATCCCACGCCCGCCTGTAGTTTCGTGCCGCCGATTTCGATGCCGAGATACATGGGCTGTACACCTGTCCGTCAATCGATGCAAGAAGGGGTCGGGAGTCTTTTTTCCGTGTCGGCCGGGCAACGCTTTTGTGCATAGATAGCTCCTTTCCGGCCGACACGGAAAAAAAGACTCCCGACCCCCTCGGACTCGCCGCTCCGGCAAATGCCACACCAGTTGTTTCGTCGATGCGTCGCGGGCTTCGCTTGTCGACTCAGCAGTTCGGCAGGAAGGCGCCGAGAGTTTTCAGCCGACGCTGCAACTCGGCCACGGGAAAACCGCGGGTGTCGGTCCGTTTCTCGATGGCCAGTGCCGCGGCCACCCCTGCCGCCTGCCCGGTGATAAAACAGCCCGGCATCACTCGGATCGAGCTTTGGATGTAACGATCGGAACTGACGCATCGGCCGGCGACCAGAACATTCGACAGGTTTTTTGGCGTCAATACGCGATAGGGCACCCCGTAGCTTTCCCCTTTGCCGTATCGCAAGTTTTTGAAGTCCTTGGCATACTCCTCGTAGCTGGCCTTGTCGGACTTGGCGGCGTGGATGTCGACCGGGTAGCAGTACCGCCCGATCTCGTCGTCGAAAACCGCGCGGCGTTTGAAATCGTCGAGGTTGAGCAGATAATCGCCGACGATGCGGCGGCTCTCGCGGCAGCCGAGTTGCGAGGCGGTTGCCCCCAACTCCATCTGGCCGAAACCCTTGAGATACTCCTTGTAGTAGCGCTCGTACTCCAGCAGCGATTTGCGGCCGTGAATGAGGGCCTTGGTGATGGAGCGTTCATCGGTGGAGTCCAAACCGAAGGTATGCCCGATGTTGCCGCCGCCGACGTGACGGCCGACGCGAAACATGCCGGGCAGATGGCGATCGTCGACCGTGAACACCTTGTCCTTGAAGGCGTCTTCCAGCCGGCTTTCATCGTTTTGGCGGCCGCCGCGATAGACCTCGTCCCAGTCGATGTCGGCCCAGAGGCTGCAGAGCGTTCCGGCCATGAGGTTGCCGTTTTCGTCCCCTTTTTCGAACGGCGCCCCGGCCCAGGCGGCAAGGTCGCCGTCGCCGGTGCCGTCGATGAACATTCCGGCTTTGACGGCAAACAGGCCACTTTTGGCGGCAAGAACCGCGTGGGTGACCTCGGCGGCGTTTTTCTCCACAGCGACCAGCGATGTATCGAACGTGAACTCGACGTCGGCCCCCAGCAACAACTCATCATAAACTCGCTTGAGCGTTTCCGCGCGGATCGTCAAGCCGCTGTCGGGGCCAGTGCCGCCGGCGTCGCGGAGCCGTGTGAGGATTTCCTCGCCCACGCCGGCCGCCAGCACGCGGACGCCGTCGCTGAACGTCATAAACAGCGGCAACATGCCGGCGGTGCCCATCCCTCCCAGGCACGTATTTCGCTCGGCCAGAAAGACGCGAGCCCCTTGACGAGCGGCACTGACCGCCGCGGCCACGCCCGCCGGACCGCCGCCGGCCACGAATACGTCGACCTCGTGCCGCACGGAAACGTCTCGCTGAAACGAAATCCGCCGATCCTCCTGGGCAGTCCGCGCCGGCGGCGCACCGGCGGAAACGAGCCCGCCAACTGCCGCGGCGATCGAACCGGACAGAAGCCGCCGGCGATCGAATGTGGGGTTTTGATCACGCATGACTTTGGTCCTTCGCGGGTATCCGTTCAGATTTCATTCAACAACGCCTGCAACTTCAACGCGGGCAATCTGCTCTGCCACTGGCCGATGATTTCGGCCGTCTCGGCCTCGGCCATGATCGTCCCGGCAGCCCCCGAGCGCATCAATTCCAATTGAGCGGCCAACTTCCGACTCCAAACCTCATACTGAGCGGCCGAGTCCTTGTCTTGCGGCACCGATGCCAGCACCTGCCGGATCTCCGCCAGTTTTCGCGGCAGCGGCCAGTTGGCAAGGCTTGGATCAGTGAACGTGAATGTTGCCAACTCTTCGAGCAACGCGGGCGCCCGCCCTCGCAAATCGCTCTTTGCCGCCTCGTTCTTTTTGCCGGCGTAGTCAAAGAAGACGAAGCGGAAATCACGCAGCGTGGGCTTCAGGTCGAGCACCGTCTCGATGCCGTAGCTTGCCACGGAAAACCTCGCGTTTTCGGTCTGGCCGGGGAGCCAGAGCGCGGCGCACGGGCCGGCGCCGCTGCGAGTCGGTCCGATGTATCCCGCGTCGTAAATGCTGTCGTAGTAGAGCGTCCACCATTGGGTGGCGACGTCCAATTCCGCCCGCTCGCCCTGGGCGAAATCACGCGTGGACGTCAGGACGTGGCGGTCCGCGTCGGAGACAAACGCCGAAGGGTAACAACGCAAGGCAATACGCACGGAGTCGATCGCCGCTTTCGGTTCCAACAGCGCCTGGGCGAACAGGCAATCGCCGCCGGCCTTGGCGACGAAACGCACACGGACCACGGCCTGCGACGTGTCGAAGACGAAATCGGCCGTGGCGCGGCCCTCGGAGCTGCGCCCGGTGAGCGAGTGGATCAGCGTCTTGCCGACGCTTTCTCCGTTGATCCGCAGATCGAAGAATCCGCTCGCGTACCAATTGGCGCCTTCCGGCTTCGGCATGCCGATGTAGCCCTCGCCCGGGATGGCCGCCTGCGGGTTGTTCGGGTCTCGGGCAACCACGTAACGCAACGCGAACGACTGCACGGCGGTGTCCAAGACAATCGTCTGTTCATGGCGCTTTAGGCCAATCGTATGCGCGGGCGCGCCGGGGCCGATCGTGGCGGTTTCCACGCCCGAGTCGGTCACGAGCACCCGCGGCGGTTCTTGCGCTATCGCGAGGGTGTGCGGCAGGATGGCGAAACACGACGCCAAGATTCGACACAGCATTTCCGTGTGTAGTTGCCACCACCTTTGATATGCCAATTCATCCATCGGAAACGCTCCTGAGCCGGGTTGTTCGGAGGCTCGCGCGATGATCCCAATATAGCCACCCTTAGTTCTAGCAGGCCAGTCCCTTGCCGTCCATCAGGTGACCAGCGGAACGCGAATCACCAGCGGCCCGGTTGCTATGCTCGGCGCCCGCGCCAGGAAGGGATTGAAAAGACGGAGAATCGTCAACGAAAGCCTCGCAAAGCGAGGCAAAGCGGCGACAAGTCGCCGCACTCCAAAGCGCTACTTGACCGTAAACTGCGCCGTGGCGGTAGTCCCGGTATACAATTCGGTCGCATGGACAGTCCATGCTCCTCGGGCGTCGTTGTACGCTACAGGCACGTCAACGACAATGCCTTGCTTGTCCGTTACCACGACCGTGTCGGCCCAATCCGCTGCGCTGCCGTCGGGCCGTTTCACTTCGAGCTTGACCGCCTGGCGGCCCTCGGGCATGACGGATGTGATCGTGACCCGCTGCACGCCGCCGGGCGACAACGACGGCGCCATTTTCATCTCCACCGGGCCGAGCGGTTGGGGCGACAGCGCATAGAACATCGCTCGGTACGGCACAACGGTCAGATCCAGGCTTGGCCGCTTGCCGAGATCCTTGCGGGCCTTGAGATCGTAGACGTGCAGTGTCTCCGGCAGTGTCAGCGTCGCCGCCTCGGGATGACCGTGGTGGCGGAATACCGACACGATCCGCACCGGACCGTTGTTCCAGCGAGTGATCTCGACGTTGCGCAGCCGCTGTCCGTCGGCGCCGGTCAGTCGCAGCGGCGGACGGACGCCACCCCGACCCAACGCCTGTTGCACGAGCTGCGCCGCGGCTTCGGGTGTGCCGGCGCCGCCCAGCGCCGGAAAACTGGACATTGCCAGGTTCAGCAGCATGGCCTGCCCCTTGCCGAAAGCGTTGTGCAGCAGCAACGGAACCTCTCCGGCGGACCCCGCCGTCGTTGCCGCCGTGGCCTGAATGCCCGCGTCGGCTCGCACGCTCGGCAGAACCAGGGGCTGCAACTTTTCGGCTGCGGACGGTCTCGGCACGGCCGCGTCGCGGACGAGCGCGTCGGCAAAGCCGGTCCGCTTCGCCCCGAATACGTCGTCCAACTGCCCGTCGGCGAGCGGCTTGACGTGTCCGTCGTGGATCGCCGGGCGGACATCCGCGATCAACATGCCGCCCTCGCGAACGTAGGCTCGGAGCATCTCCGCCTCCCGCCCGCCCATCGCCTGGGTCAGCGGCAGGAGGATCACTTTGAACTGGCTCAGATCCACCTCGCCCAGCCGCATTTGCCGGTCGGTGAAGTACTGGAAGTTGAGTCCCAGTTCGCGCAAGGCGTTGTGGAAGGCCGCATGATTGCTCTCATAGCTGCCGAAGCTGGGCGAAGCCTGTACCTTGGCGGCGTAGGCCGAGGACAGCGAGTAGAGGATGCCGATGTCGTCGGTTTGCATTTCCGACGACAGCAGCAGGTCGCCCAGACCGTCGCGAACGATTTGCGTGTCGCGGAGGATCTCTTGGACCGCGGGAAAGGGGTCGAGATTGGGCGCAAGCCAGCCGTGGAAGCGGCCCAGAGCGTCCCACCGCCACCACCACACCGCATCGCAGCCGCGTGTGACGATGCGCCAGTACTTCTCCAGCAACGTGTCGGCATCCTTGGTATAGCCGATCCAATTGGAGCGAGGGAAATCGCGGGGAGCGATCGATCGCAACACCTCGTCGGCCGTGCCGGGATAGGGCGACCAGAAGGAGTTGGAGCGAACAAAACCATCGAGGTCGTCGGCCGCCGCGAACCGACCGGCCCCTTCGAAGCCGCAGCGGCTTTGAGGGTCGATGCGGCGAAAGGCCGCGCCGAATCGCTCGCAGAGCTTGGAGAAGTTGTCCGATTGAAACGCCTGGCGGTCGAACCAGCGCGGGAAATTGCCGGCCCGCAGCGCCTCGGCCTCGTCGTTGTCGTCGGGCTTGCTTAGTTGCACTTCGTTGAAGTCGGCGTAGTCGCTGCCCCAGGAGGCGTTCAACGCTCCGATGTTTTCGTACTGCTGCTTGAGGTAACCGCGGTATGTTTCCAGGCAGTGCGGGCTCAGGCAAGAGCCGCGGACGACGATCTCATCACCGAGCGAGTAGACGAACACTCCGTGCCGGTGCGCGGAGTGCTGCTTCTCGACGATGCCGTCCACATGCGACTGAATTTTGTCGTCGGCGGACCAGCAGACTGGCTTGCAAGCGGCGCCGACGTGCGTGGTATAGGGGATCCAGGCGATGTCGTTGGCGGCCACCCAGGGCTCCGGGCTGCCGCCGCGGAGTTGAACGGTCACGCCGCTGGCCGCCAACGCCTGTTCGGCCCAGGGGGCCAGATTGCCGCGTGGGGTGTCCCACATGACAAAGTTGAATCGGCCGCGATGCCGCCTGGTGACGCGAGCGAACTGCCAAGCCGAGACAACCTCATCGGCGCCGTCCATCAGCGTAGCGCGAACCTCCAACAACATGGGGAACCAGGGTTCGACGCGGAAGCGGAATGCCTTTTCGGCCGTCGCCGTTTCGGCATTCTGCCGCGCGATTTCACGGCCCCTTGGATCGATGAGACGGATCATCACGCGCTGATCGGGACGGATGCCTCCGGCCACTTGCACTTTACCCGACAAGGTCTGGCCGATTTCGGCCCAGTCCTGGTCGATCGCAAGCTGCACGCTGTGCTGCGGGCAAACCACGTCGATCGGCGCGCCGGCGAACCCGGCCACGCGGTCGCCGTCACGGGCCACCACGTCGAGATAGTATCTGCCCGAGCGGAGCAAAGGCGCCGTCAGTTCGAGATCGCCATCCGGCTCGTCCAGGACACGAGGGGTTCTGAGAACAACCTCCCCGTCGTCCCGGCGGATCACAATGTCGGCTGCGACGCCACGGCCTGCTTTGCGCCAGGTCAGCGTCGCCGCCACGCCCGGCAGCGTCGTCCGCATGATTTCGGCGCCCCGCGGCTTGAGCGTGAGGCTGAGTTGCGGCTCCTTGCCCGCCGCCCACAAGATCGCCTTGCCCAGCCGCATGTCCCACTCGTCGTACTCCACCTCCCACCCACGGCGATACTCGATGGCCGGGCGCATTGGCAGCCGCACGCCACGGCCTCTTTTGATCGTGAATGCGGCCGCGCCGTCCACGTCGCCGAGAAACGCCGGCTGCTGCGAGAGCCGATTCTTGTCCTTCAGCACCCGCTTGTCGTCCGTACCAAGCAGAACCAACCCCGCGCCGCTGGTGACCGCCTCGAGAATGGCAAGCTGCTGCTCGACCGGCACATTCTCGAGCGGGATATCCAGGAACACGAAGGCATCCCATTTCTCGGTAAGCAACCTTGCCATCCGCTGAACGCCGATCTGGCCCCCGTGCCACTGCTCTTGCGTGCTGTCGATGATGCGAGCCCAGAAGACCGCTTGTGGCTCGAAATCGAATCGCTGCTTCAGTTCGACGACCTCGCGCGGGTTGGTGCCGCGTCCGTCCAGGAAGAACAGCACGCGGGTCTTGCCGTGTACGTAGGGAGTGGCCCAGGGGGTGTGCGGAGTGGCGAACTCGGCAGCGACGTTGTGGTCCACCTCGAGTTCGGCAAGATCCTGGGCCGGAGAAGGGCTGACAACGGCTGCCAGCCCCAGCAGCAACAACCAGAGGGGCTTCATGGTGAATTCTCCGAAACGGATGGTGAACCAAGAAGGGGTCGGGAGTCTTTTTCCGGATCGGCCTCACCGTCGCTCGGCACAACGGGCGCGGTGGGCGGCCGATCCGGAAAAAGACTCCCGACCCCCTTGCGCACCAAAACGCCGTGACTTTCCAGTTAGGCGACCGGCAGTTTAGCCGCCGATCGGCCCGCGTGCCAGAGTGTCACGCAGTTTGGGGGGGTAATTATTCCGGCCGTCAACTTGAGGTAGCCCAGGTTTGTTGGTAGAGTGGAATTTGGAGCAAGAAGGGGTACTCTTCGCGGAACGTATTGGGAGCTTATGTCCAAGCCCAAAGCGGTAGGAATCGACCTCGGCACGACATTCTCGGTTGTGGCTTGGGTGAACGACCAAGGCCGGACGGAGGTGCTTCGCAATACGGAGGGCGAGATCCTCACGCCCAGCATCGTGCTCTTCGAAGACGCCGAGGTGGTGGTCGGTAAAGATGCGCGCAACGCCCTGAGCGTGCATCCGGAACGGGTGGCCGACTTCGTCAAACGCGACATGGGGGCACCGGTTTATGGCCGGCCAATCCGCGGTGAATATCTCCCCCCCGAAGTAATTCAGGCCTGTGTGTTGCGGAAGCTGAAAACTTCCATCGCCAAGACACTCGGCGCCGAAACCCGTGTCGTCATTACCGTTCCTGCCTACTTCGACGAACCTCGCCGCAAGGCCACCGCCGACGCGGGTGAGATGGCCGGTCTGACGCTCCTGGATATCGTCAACGAGCCGACGGCCGCGGCGTTGGCCTTCGGGGAGACGCTCGGCTATCTCTCCCCCGATGGGGGCGCTACCGAGGAGATGACGATTCTCGTTTACGATCTCGGCGGTGGCACGTTCGACGCTACACTGCTGCGTCTTTCCCCCGGCGAGGTTCGGGCGTTGGCCACCGATGGCGACGTGCAACTCGGCGGCCACGACTGGGATCTGCGCTTGGCGCACCACGTCGCCGAAGAGTTCAAGCAACGCTTTGGCGCCGACCCGCGCGAAGACCTCGCGGCATTCAATCGTCTCTACAGTTCCGTACTCGATGCCAAGCACGCGTTGACAGCGCGAACCCGGGCTACGGTAAGGGTAGATTTCGCCGGCCACACGGCCGATATCCCCGTCACCCGCGAGATGTTTGAAGAGCTGACCGCCGACCTGCTGGAACGCACCGCTTACACCTCCCGGCAGATGATCACGGCGGCGGGCATGCAATGGAGCGACGTCTCGCGGGTGCTCCTGGTCGGCGGCGCGACGCGGATGCCGATGGTCCAGCGCATGCTGGTCGAAATGACCGGGATCATCCCCGACCACACAGTGAATCCCGACGAGGCCGTGGCACGCGGCGCCGCGCTCTACGCCCATTATCTGCTCGCCAAGCAAGGTGTCGACGCCCCGGGACCGACGTTTGAAGTCGTCAACGTCAACGCGCACAGTCTCGGTGTCGAAGGGATCGACCCGCAGACGTTTCGCAAGATCAACGTCGTGTTGATCCCCCGCAATTCCTCGCTGCCGACGAAAGTCACCGAGAAGTTTACGACGAAGGGGGAGAACCAGCGGTCGATCGCGGTGAAGGTGCTCGAGGGAGAAAGCGCGGTCCCGAGTGAGTGTACCCAGATCGGACGCACGTCGATCCGCGATCTTCCCGCGGGATTGCCGAAGGCCTGGCCGATCGAGGTGACCTTCGAATACGCGACCAACGGCCGGCTGAGCGTCCACGCGGCCGTGCCGGGCACCCATCGCGAGGTGAGCCTCGACCTGGAACGCGAATCGGGGATGTCGGGCGACAACGTGTCGCGGTGGCGTCAGGCGATGTCGAACTGGGGCGGGTTCGTCGATTTCCAGGCGATGCTCCAGGAAGTGTTGTTGGCGCCCGAGCCAGGCGACGCGTCCGTCGCGCCGGTGGCACAGCCCGAACCCTCGCAATCACCCGCCCCCATCGCCCCACTGCCACCGCCTCGGCCGACATCAGCCCCGTCAGCACGGGCCGACACGCCTCCGGCTCAGCCCTCGCCACGCCCGGTCTTTGTGCCTCAGCCGGAACCACACCGCGCGCTGACGCCGCCTGCTCCGATTGCTTCGCCGCCGCCGGGCATGTCCGCAACGAACGTGGAAATGACGCAGGACTTCTCGGCCCCGACGCCGCCCAGCAGCGAGTCGACCGGTTACTGGCCGCAATCACCCCAATCGCCGCCGCACGGCAACCAGGACTTCTCGGCAACCAGCCAGTATTCGCCCAATCCACCGCAAGCGGGCGGCGGGCGGGATTGGTCGAATGACACCTTTGCGGCGACCGGCCAGTACCAGCCCAGTCCGCCGCCGTCCTGGGTGGAAGACCATAATGCCCCAACCGGCCAATACCTGCCGAGCCCGCCGCCATCGGCTCCCGGTCAACCGTACGCTTCGGCCGCCCCACCTCCACCGGGGCCGTATTTCCCGCAGCCGATGCCGTTTCAATCGCAGCCTATGGCGATGGACCAGTATATGGCCGGGCCGGGGATGCCGCAGTCACCCTACCCTCCCAACTATCCGCAACCGGCTCCGCAGGATTTCCCAGGCTATCCACCGCCGGTCACTCTCGGGCATCAGCCACCAATCGGTTACCAGCAACCGCCGCGAGCTGACCGGGCGCCGAGTGGCTATCAGGAACCGTTCGGGGTAAACCGCGACTATAGTCAAACATCGCAGCCGCCGGGCGGAAGACTATCCAACCTGAAGATTCCGATGTGGTTGGTGACGGTCATCGGATATATTCTTTCGGCCGTGATCGGAATCACGGTCGGCTACCTGCTGATTTCCTGGCTCGTACCCGACAGCAACCTCAATCTGTTCCGCTAACTCCGTGGCCACCACCAAGAAAAACTCGGAAACGATTCCCGCCGTGGGGATTGACCTGGGAACGACCTATTCCGTCGTCTCCCGCCTCGACCACACCGGCAAGCCGGTAACCCTGGTCAACGCCGAGGGCGATCTTCTCACGCCTAGCGTCGTGCTGTTCGACGGCGACGACGTCATCGTGGGCCGCGAGGCATGGAAGGCGGTCGCGGGCGAAGCGGATCATGTCGCTTTGTGCTCCAAACGAGAGATCGGCCATCCGGTCTATCACAAGAATTTCCAGGGCAAGCAGTATCCGCCGGAAGTGATCGAGGGCTGGATCCTCAACAAGCTGCGGCGAGACACCGCCGCTCGCGTCGGTCCGCTGAGCAAGGTCGTGATTACCGTTCCGGCCTATTTCGACGAGGTGCGGCGCAAGGCCACGCAGGACGCGGGCTATATGGCCGGATTCGAGGTGATGGACATTCTCAATGAGCCGACGGCCGCCGCCATCGCCTTCGGTTACCACGAAGGCTACATGAATGCCGACGGACGGCCGGCGAAACCGCAGCGAATCCTGGTCTACGATCTCGGCGGCGGCACGTTTGACGTCACGGTGATGGAGATCCGCGGCGACCGCTACATCGCGCTGGCCACCGACGGAGACGTGCAGCTTGGCGGTTACGACTGGGATCTGCGGCTGGTCGATCTGGTGGCCGAAGCTTTCATTCGCGAGCATTACGCCGATCCTCGCGAAGATCCCCTCATCGTCGGCAAGCTGTGGCGGCAATGCGAGGACGCCAAGCGTACCCTTTCCACGCGCGGCAAGGCGTCGGTGGCCTGTGATTACCGCGGCTTCTCCAGCCTGGTGACGGTGACACAGGAGCAATTCGAGGAAGCCACCCAAGATCTGCTGGACCGCACTCGTTTCACCACCACCCAAACCCTCCACGCTGCCCGACTCGACTGGAAGCGGATCGACCGGGTTCTGCTGGTCGGCGGCTCTACCCGGATGCCGATGGTCCGCAACATGCTCCGGGAATTGTCAGGCAAGGAGCCCGACTCCACGGTCGCCGCCGACGAGGCGGTCGCCCACGGCGCCGCGCTGCACGCCGGATTGCTGCTGGCCAAGAGCCAGGGGGAACCGGCTACGTTCGCTATCCGAAATGTCAACTCGCACAGTCTCGGCGTGGTGGGGACCGATCCGCAGACCAGGCGGAAGCGCAACGGCATTCTCATTCCCCGCAACACGCCGCTGCCGGTCAGCGCCAAGCGAAGCTTTCGAACACAGAAGGCCAACCAACGTTCGATTCTGGTCCAGGTGGTCGAGGGCGAAAACCCGTCGCCCGACGACTGCACCATGATCGGCCGTTGTTCGGTGCGGCGCCTGCCGCCCAACCTTCCCAGCCGCTCGCGGGTCGACGTGGTATTCCAATACCAGACCAACGGCCGGCTCAAAGTCCGAGTAACCGTGCCGGACAGTGACGTGAAGGTGGAGACCGAGTTTCAGCGCGAGAATTCGCTGCCTAAAGAACACCTCGACGGCTGGCGGCGTCATATCAGCGGCGTAGAGCCGACCGACTACCGCTAGCCTCCACCAGGTTCCGCTTGCCGAGCGGCATCTGTCCGGCAAGGCGAGGTTCCGCTCGGCAAGCGGAACCTACTACCAAGCGCCGCCCGTCGATGTTCCCCGAACGGCGCGTGTTTCTCTGCCATTTTGACAGCCAACTGCATCAATATTCGCGATGCTCTACAGGTCGTCTACGGTGCGATACTCGCCCTAAATTGCCTTCTTCCGGTGACTTCCGTCAAGCCGCCTTCTGCCGTGCCGCGGCTTGGCACGATCATTGCTCTGGGATGATTACCGAATAAGCACGGCGCGAGACACACGGGCTTGCGACAAAACATATCAGGTTTGGTTCGAGAAGAAGGAGGGTAGAAAGATGCGTACCACGACACGTTGGCAACCTTTCAACGAATTATGGAGCGACATGCGTCGGATCCAGGACGAGATGAACCGCGTATTCGGACGGTCGCAGGGCAACGGCGAGCGATCCGGCGTTCATCCTCCCCTGGATCTCTGGCAGGACGATGCGAACCTTTACGTCGAGGCCGAACTGCCCGGCATGGATCTCAACGATCTGGAAATCTACGTCACCGGCGGCAATCAGCTTTCGATCAAGGGTGAGCGGAAGCCCCCGTTGGTCGAGCGCGGCCATTGGCATCGCCAGGAACGCGGCTACGGCGCGTTCGGCCGCACGGTCGAGTTGCCGCACGACGTCGACGATGACAAAGTCGAGGCCGAATTCCGCAATGGCGTCCTGACGATCACCTTGCCGAAGCGGGCCGAAACCAAACCGCGGAAGATCGCGGTGAAAAGCGACTGATCGCGTCGCAGCTAATGCCGGCAGAAAAACGAGGATGTGGAAAGGAGAATGAACCATGGCAGAATTAGTCAAACAGGAATCGCAGGGTGATGCCGCGACCGTCGAACGCACGCAGAGCGGCCCGACCTTCGTCCCCCGGTTCGATATTTTTGAAAGCGACGATGAACTGACTCTCTTCGGCGATATGCCGGGAGTCACAAGCGAAGATCTGGACGTTCGCTTCGAGAACAACCAGTTGATCGTGCATGGCAAAGTGGCCCCGCGTCACGCGCAGCTCGATTTTCTCTACGGAGAGTACGGAATCGGCGACTTCTACCGCGTTTTCAACATCGGTGAGTCGATCGACGCCGCGAAAATCTCCGCGGAACTCAGCAACGGCACGCTGACGCTCCACCTGCCGAAATCCGAGGCGGTCAAACCGCGAAAGATCGCGGTGAAAGCCGGGTAACGCCTAACGCGGCCTGCGGCCGCAACCCAACGTAGCCTGACTCTCTGAGTCGGGTCGTTCGGGTCTATCAATACTTCCCGACTCAGAGAGTCAGGCTACCACGATGCGCGCGCGGCGCGGAGAAGTTACCGACGAAGACTCTAACCGTTCACGGGGCGAGAAGGACAGCAGGGCGCCTGCTGTCCTTCATCGTTTTCATACTCGTACACTCAGCTTTTTCGCCAACCGTTCCAGCGCTTTGCTGTAATCGCCGCGCGGCAGATGGACGTGGATCAGGCTCATGCCGCGGGTGTCGGCCCAGGCGGAGGAAAGGGCCGCATCGAACTCGGTTTCGGTCCACACCTCGTAACCCGTGCCGCCGCCAAGTACCGCGGGCAATCGATGATAGCACCAGGGCTGGATCTCGTTGAAACGGTAATCGCCCGCGTGCAGCAACCGTTCGGTGCCGTATCCGCCGTTGTCGAGCACGATCACGATCGGGTTCAACCCGCGACGGACAATCGTCGATAGTTCCATGCCGGTCATTTGAAAGGCCCCGTCGCCGACCAGCGCCACGGCGCGGAGATCCGGCCGGGCCGTCATCGCTCCCAACACGGCCGGCACGGCATATCCCATCGACGTATAGTAGGCTGGGCTGATGAACTCCGTCCTCTGCCGCACAACCAGTTCCGTCGAAGCGAACAATGCATCGCCGACGTCGGCGATCACTACCGTCGACGAATCGAGCGCTTGGTTCAGCCGGGCAATCAACCGGCGGATCGTGATCGGAGCGTCGGGCTGGAGTTCAAAGGTGGCGTCCACCAGTGCCGGTCGCGGCGGCAAATCTCGAACCGCGACTTTCAATTCCGCCCGCACCAGTCCGTCCAGGAAATCCGACAGCAGCACGTGGTGATAATTGTGATGGCTGATCCGAAGCTGTTCGCTGGTGGCGTAGATGCAGCGGCCTGGATCAAGGTTGGCGGTATCGATGCCGAGATTCAGGTCGGTCATAAACGCCCCGAGAACGAGCAGGCAGTCGCTCTCCTCGACAAACTGCGTCACCTCTTCCCGGCCCATCGCCCCTTCGTAGATGCCGGCAAAGAGGGGGTGGGTTTCGCTGACGACGCTCTTGCCCAGCAAGGTCGTCGTGATCGCGATGCCGGCTCCTTCCGCCAGTTCCAAAAGCTGATCCTGCAACCCGAAGCGGTGCAATTCTACCCCCGCAAGAATCGCCGTCCGCCGACTGCTCGATATCCGCCGCGCCGCTTCTGCGACCGCCTCGGCCAATGCGCCGGCGTCGCTTTTCGATTCCGTACACTTGGGGCAGTACACGCCATCGGGAACAACGCCCACCATATCGCGAGGCAGTTCGAGGTAACCAGGCCGCCGGTAGCGGGCGACCGCGTCGAGCACCCGGTCGATCTCGCGAAACGCCGTGTCCGGATCGTTCAATTCCGCCGAGGCGGCGCACAGTCGCCGGAATACCTCGGCCTGCGTGCGGAAGTCGCGGACCTTGTGGTGCAGGAGCGGATTGTTGTACCGCTCACGCACGCCGGGCGCGCCGCTGATGACCACCACCGGCGACTTCTCCGCATAGGCCCCCGCCACGGAATTGCACAAGCTCAGACCGCCGACGCAATAGGTCACGCAGACCGCCCCCATCCCGTTGATCCGCGCGTAGGCGTCGGCGGCAAATCCGGCACAGTCTTCCCGCGTGCAACCCACCGCGTTGAGCGGCCCCCTCTCCAGCTTCGTATAGAACGAGAGGATGTAATCGCCCGGAATGCCGAACACGTCTCGCACGCCGTAGTCGCCGAGCCGCCGGAGCAAGTAGTCGCCGATGGAGATGCCCGTCACCGGCTTGCGAGCCACGTCGAGGGATGGCTGGGTCGGTGTTGCCTGGTTGATCTCCGTGCTCGACATGGCCGTCTCCTTGGAGTCTTTCACGGGTGTGGGACTGGGAAAAATCGGTTGGTGATTGAGACACCGGGGGTCGGGAAGGCCGCGAGCCGCTGAACCATTATTGCTGTTAATTAGGGGGTCGACAAGAATGCGAGAGAGGGGTGAGAGAAAGAAATGGAGCGAAGTAAAGGACAGAAAAGAAACAAAGAAGAAAAGAGAAAGAAAGCGGTGACGAGTCACACGCACTCCAAAGTGGGCTGGTGAACAAGGTGTCTAGCTGGTGCGGCTCAGGCAGTTAGGTATCGGAAAGACCAGAGGCCGATCGGTTCTATGATTACCATGGCTCAGGCCGGAGACTCTTCGCACATCGTCGTTTCGACACTTGGCAGCCGCGTTTCACCTTCGAGGCAGCCGATGAATGCAGTATTCGATCCCCGCTTGATTGGCCGGCTGCGACGGACTTCCGAATTCGCCGGGGGGGTGACTGTTCTGCTTGGCGGGCTGGTGCTTGCGGGCTGGGCGCTGGATATCGAATGGCTCAAGTCCATCATGCATGGCAGTGTGGCAATGAATCCGGGTGGAACCGCCGTGGGGTTCATGCTGGCGGGGGGCGCGCTGTTGCTGCTCGAAGCGAATCGTTCGGCCCGCTGGATGGCTCCGCTGGGCCGAGGATTGGGCGCCGTCGTTGCGCTGCTGGCGGCAGTTCGGCTTGCCGGATATTTCTTCGGATTCGATGAGGGAACCGACCGGATGCTGTTCGCCCGGCAGCTCGCCGAATACGAAATCCCCAATCGCATGGCGCCGAATACGGCCCTGAATTTCCTGCTGATGGGTTTGGCCCTGCTGCTGCTGGATGTGCCGTCGCGGCGGGGACCGTGGCCGGCCGAATACCTCGCGCTGACCGGCGCGCTGGGGGCGCTGCTGGTAGTGATCGGCTACGCCTACGGCGCGTCGGAGGCGATTGGAGTCAGTTCGTTTATCCCCATGGCCTTGAACACCGCTGTCGGCTTCCTCACCCTGGGGCTGGGGGTGCTGTTCGCCAGGCCGGACCGCGGCTTGATGGCCGCCTTTAACTGCGACAGCCCCGGCGGGGCGATGGCGCGCCGCATTCTGCCGGCGGCGATCCTGATTCCCGCCGTTTTGGGCTGGTTGCGCTGGCAGGGGCAACGGCTGGGCATGTACGACCAGGTTCTCGGGCTGTCGCTCTTCACGCTGTCGAATACCGTCATCTTCATTCTCTTCATCTGGTGGAACGCCACATCGCTGAACCGCAGCGAGGCAAAACGCCGAGAGGCCGAGGCCGATCTCGCCCGTGCCAAAGAAGCGGCGGAATCGGCCAACCGCGCCAAGAGCGAATTCCTGGCAAACATGAGCCACGAGATCCGCACGCCGATGAACGGCATCATCGGACTGACCGAACTTACCCTGGAGACCCGGCTGTTAAGCGATCAGCGGGAATACCTGGAAATGGTGCAGACCTCGGCGGATCATTTGATGACGGTCATCAACGACATTCTCGACTTCTCCAAGATCGAAGCTGGGCGGTTGGATCTCGAACCGGTCCCATTCCCGCTCCGTGAGCAACTCGATGAGACGATCACTTCCCTGGCCCTGCGCGCCCACGAGAAGGGACTCGAACTGATCAGCCACGTGTTGGCCGAGGTTCCCGACGGGCTGGTCGGCGATGCCGTTCGGCTGCGGCAGGTGCTCGTGAATCTGTTGAGCAACGCGATCAAGTTTACGGAAGAGGGCGAAGTGGTTCTCCGAGTCAGCCTCGACTCGCAAACCGCCGATCGCGCCGTGCTTCGATTCTCCGTACGGGATACGGGCATCGGTATTCCCCGGTCGAAACAGCATCTGTTGTTTCGGGCGTTCTCCCAAGTCGATGCCTCCAACACGCGAAAGTACGGCGGCACCGGACTCGGGCTGGCGATCTCGGCTCGGCTGGTGCAGATGATGGGCGGACAAATCGGTATGGAGAGCGACGAGGGAAAAGGCAGCACGTTTCAGTTTACGGCGACGTTCGGTGTGTCCTCGGACCGGGCCCCAACGCCGCCGCGCGAGGCATCGATGCTGGCGGGAAGGGCCGTGCTCGTCGTCGACGACAATGCCACCAACCGGCGAATTCTCCAGGAGCGGCTGACCCAGTGGGGCATGAAACCAACGGTCGTCGAAGGTGGGTCTCAGGCGCTTGCTGCTATGGAGGAGGCGAGAAAGGCCGCGGAGCCGTTTTCCATCGTGCTTTTGGACAGCATGATGCCCGAGATGGATGGATTCACACTCGCCGAGCGGATTAAGCAAAACGCCGACCTCGCCGGCGCCACGTTGATGATGCTCTCGTCGGGCGATCGCCGGGAAGACGCCGCTCGCTGCCGGGAACTCGGGGTGGCCGCCTACCTGGTCAAGCCGATCCGCCACAACGATCTGCTTCGCATGCTCGCGTCCGTGGTTGGATCTGCCGAAAACGACTCGGACTTGCCGCAGGCGCCGCAGAGATTCGAGGCCTGCCCGCAACCGCTGCGAGTGCTGCTGGCGGAAGACAATGCCGTCAACCAGAAACTGGCTGTGCGATTGCTGGAAAAGCGGGGGCATCGCTTGGTGCTGGTCGACAACGGAGCAGAGGCGGTCGCGGCTTTTCAGAGAGAGGCGTTTGATATCGTGCTGATGGACGTGCAGATGCCGCTGATGGACGGCTTCGCGGCGACCAGGGCGATTCGCGAAACCGAACAGGGCACGGACCGCCATGTCCGGATTGTCGCCATGACCGCCTATGCGATGAAAGGCGACCGCGAGCGATGCCTGGAGGTGGGCATGGACGATTACGTGTCGAAGCCGCTTCGGCCGGAGGAACTGTTCCGAGCCGTCGAGAGCACGCCGCGCGTTGCAGGAAATGTCGAGCCGAGCGGGCATTCCAACGGAGAGGGCATTTGGTCGTTATCGCAGGCCATGCAAGTAACGGCGGGCGACGTCGGTCTCTTTCGGGAGTTGCTCGATGTGTTTCTCCAGGATCGCCCGCAACTGATGGACACGATCCACGCCGCCCTCGACAGCGGCGACGCCGCCAAACTCCACATCACCGCGCACGCCCTCAAGGGCGCCCTCTCCGCCGTTGGCGCCGTCGCGGCGCGGCAGTCGGCGTATCGCTTGGAATCGCTGGGGGCGAAAGCCAATCTTGAGGACGCCCGCGCAGAACTCGTCACATTGCAAGAGGAGATGGACAGGCTCCTCCCCTACCTCATCAACCCGAATCTGCCGGTCGCGGAGTGAAGTGTGCGAGTGACCCCTCGCACCAGGCAATGCTTGCTATTCAGCCCGTTTCGATCTACAATCGGCGTCAAGACAAGCGGCTTACTGAACATTCCCGCCAACCTGTCCTCCCTGGAGCTTCTCGCCGTGATTACTTTGCCACGAATTCACCCCCTCTTCGGTCGAAACGCCGCGACGTGTTTCTCCTTCGTCGCCGTTTGGTGCTTCGGCGTTGTCGGCGCGACCGTGTGCGCTGCCGCGGCAGAACCCGCCGGTAAACTGAGCGGGCTTCTGCACAACGAAGACTGCACCAACTTTTTCTACTTTCAGGATTTCCCGCCGGGCAAGGCCGGCGAAATCGCCGACCGCTACGTCGACGTGCTGGCCGAGGCAGGCGTGACCGTGCTTTTCTGCAATACCAACGCGCGGCGAACGAACTATCGCAGCGACGTCTGGGAGGCATTCTGGGACGGCTACGACGCGGACGGCCCGGACGACCAACCCTTTCTGACGAGCATACCGAAAGGGCAGGTCAAGACGTACCGCAAGCTCATCGGCAACATGCTCGCCGTGCATCAGCAGGGGATCGACTATCCCGCCCGCATCGCCGCCCACTGCCGGCGCCGTGGCATCTCGCCCTGGATTTCGCTGCGGATGAACGACGTACACTACAATGACGACCTCGACCATCCCTTCCACGGCGCGCTGTGGCGGAAGCCCGAATGGTTCCGTAAAGGCCATCCCGGCTACTACGCCCGCGCGCTGGACTATGCGCATCAGGAAGTCCGCGATCACTATAAGGCGTTGATCGCCGAAACGCTCGCTCGCTACGACATCGACGGACTGGAACTCGACTTCCTCCGCGAGCCGTATCTGTTCAGTAAGGGCGAAGAAGGCAAGGGGCGGGGGATCCTCACGCAATGGTTGACCGAGATCCGGCAACTGGTTGACACCGCAGCCGCGCGCCGCGAACATGCGATCCGGATCGGCGTCCGTGTTCCGTCCGAGCCGGAAACCGCGCTGGCCCTGGGGCTGGACGTACCGGCCTGGGCAAAGGACGGGCTGGTCGACCTGGTGGTCGTCGCTCCCCGCTGGGCCACGCTGCAGTACGACCTCCCGTTGGATCAGTGGCGGCGGCGGTTGGGTGATCGCGTCACGCTGGCCGGCGGCCTGGAGGTTCGCTACGAACCCTACCCCGGATCGCCGGCGGTCCGCATGGTCGATTTCGATTTAGCGAGGGGCGCCGCGGTCTCCGTGCTCGGCGGCGGAGCGGATGTCGTTTATCTGTTCAATTACTTCCAGCACGGTCACCCCTCCTGGGCGCCGCCCGAGTACCAGCGCGTGCTGAAGAGCTTTTCATCTCTCGACGAACTGCTCAAGTCGCCTCGCCGCCACGCCGTGACCCACCGCGACGTCATCGCGCTGGGCGAGGCGTACCGGCCGCCGTTGCCCGCCACCGGCAGGCAAATCTCCTTCCGGCTCCCGTTGGGACCGGCGCCGCCGGCCGGTTGCAAAGCCGAGGCGACGATCGAGGTGGCCGGCGCCCAGAGCGATCCGGCTGTTTCCGTCAATCAGGCGGCGGCGGTGCGTCGCGGCGCTGAAAAGCTCGATAGCGGAAGTCGATTGTTGACGTACGAGATCCCCGTCGAAGCATTGGCCGGCAAGAACGATGATACGATCGCCATCTCAGCCGCGGAGGGCGGGGAGATTAAGATACTGAGAGTGGAGGTGCGGATTGAACCGGGTGAGGCAAAAAAGTGACCGTCGGTCCTGAAGAACCTTGCATGATCGCTGAAACAGAACAACGGTTTACTTCGACGAAAGGTTGATCACGCCGTCCCAGTTCGGCGGCGGTACGCGATTATGTTGCGCGATGTAGACCGTGAGGAAGTCAGTCACCTGATCCTCGGTCGGCGTGAGGTGCAACAATTCATAGGCTTCCGCCCAGCGCCCCGCGACAAACGCGTCCAACGCGCGTTCGCAGTAGTCGAGGTGCTCGTCCGTCAAGAGCGGGTATTCCGAGACGGGAGGCAACAGCTCGCTGACCTCCAGCGGCGTGTCCAGCCCGTACGGTCGAACGACTGCCAGGCGGCGAACGCGGGCGGTTTCGCGAGGAACGCCGCGGCGGACGGCAACGGCCGTCGGCTCGTCCAGCAGGATCGGCGCCCGCAGGATCTTGGTCATTCCCTCCAAACGCGAGGCCAGATTCACCACCGGACCGAAGACCGTCACTTTCACCTGATCAACCGTGCCGATCTTGCCGGCCACGGCCCTGCCGGTGGCGATGCCGATGCCGACGTGAAATCCCGCCAGGTGGCTTTCCGAATCCAGCGCAGCCGCCTCGAACTGCCGACGGATCCCGAGCGCGGCCCGGCAGGTTCGCTCGACGTACTCGGGCTGCGCCAGCGGCCAACCCCAGAAACCCATCGCCGCATCGCCCTGGAAATCCCCGATCACTCCCCCGTGGTCGAGTATACACCGCGTCATTACGCCCAACGCCTTACTCACCCGATTGAGCAGCTCCAGCAAGTCGTCGGCGTGGCGCTCACTCGCCATCGAAAAGCCGCGGAGATCGCAGAAGAGCACGGAGACGTCGGCCTCGCGCGGGGCGAGAACGACGTCCGGGTCTTCGTACGAAAGCCGCTCCAGAACGACCGGCGAGAGGAACTGGCTCCAGACCGCCCGTTGCCGCTGAAGAACGCGCATCTGCCGTAGCGAACCGATCGAACCAGCCACCAGCTCCGCGAATTTCATGTCCTCGCGCAGGTCGGTCGGATCGGACGAGCCCGCCAAGGCGGGCAGTTCCACGTGAAAACGACCGGCGACGTAGAGAATCCATCGACCGCGGTCCGTGGCCGCCTCGGCGTCCGGAACCGGCGTGCAGAAGGCCCAGTCGACGTTGCCGCGGGCGGTAAACGGCTGCGTCGCGGGGGGGCTCGAACCGCGCCAGACGTGCAGCACACCTTGCCCCTGCCGCAACGATTCCTCCAGCAGACGCCCGCTGGGCTGGAAATCGCGGTCGGTCACCAGCCGCTGATCCCAATGCAACACGTCGTAACGGCAGCGAGTCCCCGCGGCCCGGTCCGCAACGCTTTCCATGGCTACGATTGCCGCGGTGTCCGCACGAGGAATGCCAGCCAGCAACATGCTCGCCAGGCGAATGCATAATTCGCCGTCGTCCGACGCCCCACCGAGCACCTCCGCCAGCCGGCTGAGCACTTCGATGCGGTGATCGGGGTTGCGGAATGATACTTGCTTGAGGTACTGCGAGCTGAACGTCTGCTGCTGCACCGGTAAGGGTGAGTCCGCCGCCAGACTCATCCGCTGATCGGAAAACGTGAAGCTCGTTCCGCCGATCACGAAATGTTCACCCGCCGCGACCTGGAAACGGTCGATCGCCTTGCCGCGGAAATAGATCGGATTGCGGCTGCCCGCCACCCTCGCCACGGCGAGCGTCTTGCCGTCGAAGCGGAGTTCGGCATGACGGCGAGAAACATGCGGATCCCAGGGAACGCCCCAGGCGGCGCCGGAGCGGCCCAGGGCCAGCGGCTCGTTTTCCGGCAACGCCCGCCGCCAACGTTGCTGGGGCTCTTGTCCCTGGGCAATCAGATCGGCCATGGGTCATTCCTGGTTTTGCGGGACAACCGCCGGTTGGGCAACCACATTCGATCCCGAGTCCGGGGCATCGGGTGTGGAACTGCTGCCGGGAATCTCCGTGGAAGGGAGGCCGGCGTTCGCTCGCCGCAAGGCCCTTGCCTCGCGCAGCAACTCCAACACCACAGACCCCCACAGCCCCAGTACGATCAACAACACCACCGTCAAAGCCGCGGCTGCGTAACGCACCAGGCCGTCGCGTAGCTGCGACATCGACCATCCAATCGTGTTCGGGGCGCCGGAATACGCCTCTTGAACGATCACCAGCCAGCCTGTGTCTTCGCCGCGAACGGCCACCGGGTGCATTTCGGCGAGCCAGCGGGTGTCGTAGGGCTTGCCTTGCGGGTCGGCGGCCATCGGATCGTGGAAGAACTGGCGGCGGCTGGGACTCGCTGGCAGCGACGTGGCCGAGATGCGGTAGTCCTTGAAGCGGTCGGGCACCCGGCCCGTGGCGTTCTCCATCTCCTCGAAGAGCGGGTGCTGGAGAATAATGCCTTTATTGGGACCGTCGCGCCAATCGACCAGCACGGCGAACTGCTTGCGGTTGCGTCTCTCGAAATCGACGAAATTGCCCACCTTCACCGTCAAGGCTACCACACCCAAGAACGCGTCGTTCCGCTCGGAATCGTAGACGGGGGTGGAAATGGCCGCGATCCAGCGCGAGTTGGCCTGGCTGGGAAACACCGCCGACGGCCCGGTACGCCGGACATGATCGTCGCCCGCCGGACGCCAAGACGGCGGCCGGTCGGATTGACCGCCGTGAAAAAAGCTCCGCCAGGCGTAGTTCTTACCGACCGTCGACAACTGCCGCGCGGGATCGGTCGAGAGGCGAGCCGTCGAGACCCCGTTGGCGTCGACGAAAAACCAACTGGCCACCTCTTCGCCGCCGCCATCGACCGGCGGCCGAATCTCTTCCGGAATGAGTGCCTCGAACTGCTGTTGGAAGGTCTGGCGGGCGGGATGCTGGCGAAAGCGCTGACGCAACGGCTCCAAATCGGCCTCCGAGGCGCCCGGATCGCTCAATCGAACCAGTAGCTGCTTCATTTCCGGATCGTCCAACGCTTCGTGGATGGCTTGGTGAAGCCGGCCCGAGCCGGCCACCTGCTCGACCGCCTCGTAACGCCGCTCCAGTTCGTTGGCGGCGAACCGCGCGACATATTGCGCAGCGAAGAGGTTACTCTCCAACGCCCGCTCCGTCAGTTCCTTTTCCGACTGTTGGATGATCGCCCCGGATCCGCGAATCGCGAAGAAGGAGATCACGGCCAACAACAGCGCCGGCAGAACCGCTCCGAGCACCATCATCGGCCGCCTCGCTCGCTGCGCCGCGCGGGCGTCCAAGGCGGCGAGCACGGCCTGGATGTTGGGGTAACGCCGTTCCGGGTCGGCGGCCAGGCAACGCTCGATGATCTCCGCCAAGGGACGATCCACGCGCGGGGCCTGGCGATGGGCAGTCGGCGTCGGTGATTTGCGAATCATCCGGCGATAGATCGACAGCCGTCGCTGCAGGTCGCGAGCCTGTTCCAGTTGCATCACCGCTTCCTCGCTGCGGTGCGGCGGATTGCCGGTAAGCATACTGTAGAGCACGGCGCCCAGGGCGTAGACGTCCCAACGTGCGTCCGGCGCCGCCGAGAGGTCGGCCTGTTCCGGGGCCATATAGAAGAGCGTTCCCAGCGCGGGGACTTGCTCATGGGAAAGCCTCGACTGTCCGAAATCGGCCAGTCGCGGCTTTCGGTCCTGGTCCAGCAGGATGTTCGCCGGCTTCAGATCGCAATGCAACACTCCTTTACCGTGTGCGTGAAGCAACCCCATGGCAACATCCCGGAACACATCCACCGCCTCATGGACCGGCAACGGACCGTCCTGAAGCCGCTCCGCCAATGACCCCAGAGGGAGGTACTCCATGATGTAATACGGCGGATCTGCGTCCCACCCGACACCGAGCAACTGCACGACATAGCGATCGGCAAAAAGAAAAGCGAGCTTCTCGACTTCGCGAGAAAGCAAAGACCAGTCGAGCCCCCCACGATGTGAGTAGAACTTGATCGCCACTCGCCGGCCCGTGTTTCGCTCGATCGCCACCCATACCTCACCGTACGCACCCACCCCCAGAAATCTTTCCGAATCGTAACCCGGCACTTGGATCGGGGGGTGCGATCGCTCGACGCTCATTTCCAGCGACCGTCGTCGCTCCACGCCGCCTTGAGAAAGGGTTGGATCGTTACTCATACGTGCAAGTATAACAGGGGTGGCCATGCATCGCTTGAAGCAAATCAGCCGGACTCGTATACTGTATGGTTTGGCGCAACTTGCCGTTGAAACGACAGGGTTTACGACGATGACGATGGACAAAAGCCTCAAGGCCAGTCTCGGGCTGATCCGCAGCCGCAGCGTGCTGACGCGGGCGGAGCGAATCGAACGACTGAAAGCCTCCGACCGATGGCAGGAAGGCGATAGTCCTTTCGGCCTGTCCAAGGTCCGGGTGTACAAGATTTCCGTCAAGAAGAAGAAGAAGCGCAAGGAGGAAGAAGAAGGCGAAGAGGATAAGACGACCAAGAAGGGCAAATAGGTTCGATGCGAGTTTGCCTGGAATACGGCCGAAGCGGTTTGGAAGCGGAGTTGCCTGACCGCAACGTGGTTGCGTGCCTCGGTTATCAGGCCGCCGATCCGCTCGCCGCTCCGGAGCAGGTGGTTCGCGACCGCCTCGCCTCGCCCAACGGCACTCCGCCCCTGGCTGAAATCGCCCGGGGGCGGAAGAACGCCTGCGTGGTGATTAGCGACATCACGCGACCGGTGCCCAATGCTGCGCTGCTCAAGCCGATCCTCGCCACGCTCGAAACCAACGGCATTCCGCGAGAAAACATCCTCATTCTCGTCGCCACGGGGCTGCACCGGCCCAATCTGGGCGACGAACTCGTGGAGATGGTCGGCCGCGAGATCGCCGAACGCTATCGGATCGAGAATCACCACGGCTGCGAGAAGTCGGAGCATGTCCACTTGGGCGAAAGCCCCCGCGGGGTGCCCATCTGGATCGATTGCCGTTATGTCGAGGCGGATCTGAAGATCACCACCGGGCTGATTGAGCCGCATTTCATGGCCGGTTTCTCGGGCGGCCGAAAGCTGATCTGTCCTGGCATTGCGGCATTGGAGACGATTCGCGCCTGGCACAGCCCACGGTTCCTCGAACATCCCCGTGCGACGACCGGCGTGCTCGACGGAAACCCCGTCCACGAGGAGAACACCTGGATCGCCCGGCACACCGGCTGCGATTTCATCGTCAATACGGTGATCGACGCCCAGCGGCGGATCCTGAAGATCGTGGCCGGGGATATGGAGAGAGCTTTCTTGGAGGGCGTCGAGTTCGTACGACCTTTGGTCACCGGCACGACGCCCGAGCCGGTTGATATCGTGGTCACCAGTTCGGCCGGGTATCCGCTGGATACGACCTTCTATCAGTCGGTCAAAGGCATGGTCGCGGCCCTGCCGATCGTCAAGCCGGGAGGAACCGTCGTCATAGCGGCGAGCCTCACGGAGGGAATCGGCAGCTCGGATTTCCGGCGGCTGTTCGAAGAAAATCGCTCGCTCGACACCTTCATGGAGCGGATCACGAGGGGCGATTACTTCGTCATGGATCAGTGGCAACTGGAGGAATTGGCGAAGGTGCGGCGAAAAGTCGAGGTCAAGGTCGTCAGCAACGGCTTGCCGCCGGCGGCGCTCCGTGGGCTCTTTGTCGAGTCGGCGCCGACGGTTGAAGCGGCCGTGAGCGACTGCCTTCGCCGGTACGGTCCCGACGCGACCATCGCGGTCATCCCCAAGGGGCCTTACGTCTGCGCCGAATTGGCCACGGACTGATCGGCGCGACGGCCACCGCGAAGCCGGAATCGCCCACGGATCGAGACACACGGATATTCAGCGGGCGATTTCAACTTCGCGCCGAGAGGTAGTCGGCCAGCGCCTGCTGCCAGTCGGGCATGGCTGCGTGGCCCGGCAGGGCGTGGTACTTTGCCGTGTCGAGGACGCTGTAGGAAGGCCGTGGCGCGGGAAGGCCGTATTGGGCCGTTGTGATCGGTTCCAAGGCGATGGGAATGCCCGCGGTTCTGAAGAGGGTCTCCGCGAAACGATACCAGGTCGTCGCGCCCGAATTCACCACGTGGTAGACGCCGTAGTCGCGCGTCGAGAGCAAGAAGCGGATCGCGCGGGCAACGTGCGCGGTGTAGCTCGGCGTGCAACACTGGTCGTCGACCACCCGCAGATGATCTCGTTCGCCCGCCAATCGCAGCATCGTCTCAACGAAGTTTCCCGGCGAGCGAGGCCCCGGTCTCCCGTAGAGACCGCAGGTGCGGACGATGAAGTGCCGTTGGCAGCCGGCCGCACGGCGCTCCCCTTCCAGCTTCGTCCGGGCGTAAACGCCTTGCGGTGCGGGGGCGTCGGTCTCGCGGTAGGGGACTTGCCGCGCGACGTCTCCGCCGAAGACATAGTCGGTGCTGATCTGAACCAGCACGGCATCCAACCGCCGACAGGCATCGGCCAGATGCGCCACCGCGTCGGCATTGACCGACCGGCACCGGTCCGGTTCGCTCTGGGCCTGATCCACACGCGTATAAGCCGCGGTATTGATGACCGCGGTCGGCCGGATCCCGTCGAGCCACTCCAGCACCGCCGGACGGTCCGTCAGATCCAACTGCGGCAAATCCACACCAACAGCTTCGCTGCCGATCTGGCGACACAGTTCGCTCCCCAGTTGGCCCAGGGCGCCGGTGATAACAATCGAAGGCATGGGTATGGCCTGCGCGTTTTGGCATCGGCAAAACCAATCGATCATCCGCCATAATACCAAGCAGCCCGGCTGCTGGGGTTTCGGGCGCAAGGGGGTCGGGAGTCTTTTTTTCCTGTCGGCTGGCCCAAGCCGGCCGACAGGAAAAAAAGACTCCCGACCCCTTCTTGGTTGCGACACCTATTTTTTCGCCGATGCTTAATCCAATAAAAAAGGGCTATCGGGACGGTCTTCGTGGCGAATTTCATCGACTCGGTGCGTCTTGCCTTCACCCGCGTAAAGCCGATTCGGGCAGTTGAAGACGATGCCGCCCTGGTCGCTGATGTTCTTGTAGGCGTGGACCACGCCGGGCGGAACGAGGACCGCCGCCAGATTCGATTCGCCGACCACCAGCGACCGGCGATTGCCGTAGGTCGGCGAAGCGGGCCGGGAATCCCACAGATAGAGCTTGAAATCGCCCGGGCCGACAAAGGCAAAGTAATCGGATTGCTCGACGTGCTCGTGGGGGCCGCGAGCCACGCCCGGCAGCGTCTGGCTGACGTAGGCCATCACCGGGAAGTCGGCGGGCAGAAGCTCGTCCCGCCGGAACAACTCGATCAGCCAGCCGCGTCCGTCCTCGAAGCGCGTCAGCCGCCGGATCCGCACGTCTTCGATCGGGCCTTCTCGATAATCCATGTCAGCGCACCAGGCCTCCCGGCCGTTTCAGGAGATCGAGCATGTACTGGCCGTAGCTGTTGTTCTGGGCGTGGGCGAGCGACTCGAATTGTTCCATCGTGATAAAGCCCTTGTGCAGCGAGATCTCCTCGATGCAGGCGATCTTCAAGCCCTGGCGCTGTTCGATCGTGGCCACGAAATTGGCGGCCTGCAGCAGCGATTCGTGGGTTCCCGTGTCGAGCCAGGCGAAACCGCGGCTAAACAGCTCCACGCGGAGCCGGCCGCGCTCGAGATAGGCGCGGTTGACGTCGGTGATCTCCAGTTCGCCGCGGGCGGAAGGCGACAGCCCGGCGGCGATGTCGAGCACCTCGTTGTCGTAGAAGTAAAGCCCCGTCACCGCGTAGTTCGATTTCGGCTCCGCCGGCTTCTCGACAATTTCCAGCGGTCTTCCCTCGGCATCGAGCCGGACGACTCCGTAACGTTGCGGATCCTTGACCGCGTAGACGAAGATCGTCGCCCCGGACGGCTGCGACGCCGCGCGCAGCAGCATCTGCTGAAACCCTTGACCGTAGAAGATGTTGTCGCCGAGAACCAGCGCCACGCTGTCGGAGCCGACGAACCGGCGGCCCAAGAGAAACGCCTGGGCGAGCCCTTCCGGCCGTGGTTGTACGCAATACTGGATCGAAAGCCCCCATTGACTGCCGTCGCCCAGCAGTCGCTCGAACTGCCCGATGTCTTCCGGCGTCGAGATGAGGAAGATGTCGCGAATCCCGGCGAGCATCAGCACACTGAGCGGGTAATAGATCATCGGCTTGTCGTAGACCGGCAGCAATTGCTTGCTGACGGCTCGCGTCGCCGGATGAAGCCGCGTGCCGGCGCCGCCCGCCAGAACGATCCCCTTTCTGCAATGCGAAGCCATCAGCCGTACCTCATCCTGTTGCTATGCGCAGCCGTCGTGTGGTTCTCCCAACCCGAGGCGCCCGCGGCGATAGGCGCCGGACGAGACGCGATTGACCCATCCGGGGTGATCCAAGTACCATCGCACGGTCCGTTCCAATCCCGACTGGAAGTTCTCTTGCGGGCGCCATCCGAGTTCCCGCTCGATCTTGCCGGCATCGATGGCGTAGCGGCGGTCATGGCCAGGCCGATCGGCGACGTAAGCGATCAGTGTGGAACAGGGGGTGTGTGGCAGATCGGGGCGGAGCCGATCGATGATATCGCAGATCGCGCGGACCACGTCGAGATTGGCCAGTTCACAGTTGCCGCCGATGTTGTAGACCTCGCCCGGCTTCCCCCGGGCCAAGACGGCGCGGATGGCCCGGCAATGGTCGTCGACGTAGAGCCAATCGCGGATCTGCTGCCCGTCGCCGTAGACCGGCAGCGGCCGGCCCTCCAAGGCGTTGAGGATCATCAGCGGGATGAGTTTCTCGGGAAACTGGCAGGGGCCGTAGTTGTTCGAGCAATTGGTCACCAGCGTCGGCAGGCCGTAGGTATGGCGATACGCGCGAACGAAATGGTCGCTGGCGGCCTTCGATGCCGAGTAGGGCGAGTTCGGCGCGTAGGGCGACGTCTCCGTGAATCGGCCGGTCGGTCCCAGCGACCCGTACACTTCGTCGGTGGAAACTTGCAAGAAGCGAAAGACCGAACGGTCCGGTTCCGGCAGTTCGCACCAATACTGTTTCGCGGCTTCCAAGAGGCGGAACGTACCGACGACGTTCGTCTCGACAAAGGTCGAAGGGCCGTCAATCGATCGATCGACGTGCGACTCGGCAGCAAAATGGACAATCGCTTGTGGCCGATGCTCGGCCAGCGCGCGGCAAACCAGCGCGGTGTCGGCGATGTCGCCGTGGAGGAAGCAGTGCAAGGGATGATCCAGCACGCCTTCCAAGGAATCGAGATTGGCCGCGTAGGTGAGTTTATCGAGATTAACCACCGCGGTTCGTTCCTCGCCGATCCACTGGCGAACGAAGTTGCCGCCGATGAATCCCGCGCCGCCGGTTACGAGAATTGGAGCTGTCATCATTCGGGTTTCACGTGCCGGCTGAGCCACTCCAGCGAGGCTTCATCGAGACGCTCATGGCCGCCTTCAAAAATGGTCACACGGCATTTTCCCGCCGTTCTCCGCAGGTAGATCGAACGACCGTAGCTCGGATCCTCGGCGGTATCGGACGATTGCGGCGACTCGAGCCGGCCGTCGGCGCGGCTCAAATCGGCGATTTCCAACTCGGAGATCAACGGGAGATTCTGAACCCCGGCGACGACGTTGAACGCCTCGAGCGTGTGGCGGATTGGCACCGAGCCGGTATGACCGTCGTGGATGCCGGCAGCCAACTCCAGAGCGACATCCGCCGCACCGGCCAGCCATGTCTTCGGCGAGCGTACACGATATTGTTCGTCGATCGAGGCGCTTTCGCCGGGCGGTCCGCCGCAACATTGGCGAAGCATTTCACCGTAGTTGCTCTCGGCGTGCTTCTCATGCCAAGCGGCCAGGTCGCTAATGCCGACCCACGCACTGACGGCGGTCCATTGCCGCGGGTAGCGCCCGGCCATCAGCATGGCCATATGGCCGCCGCCCGAGGCGCCGGTGAGATAGATCCGCCGCGTGTCGACGGGGAAGCGCCCGATTGCCCATTGAACGGCATCGAGAATGTCCTGTTGGGCTCGGGGCGATGCGCAGGCATCGGGCGTACGGTTTGCGCCCCGGAAATGTGGAAAGAGGTAGATCCATCCGCGGCGCGCGGCGGCCCGCTCGAGGTCCGGATGGCGTTGCTCGACATCGCCGCTCCAGGTATGCAGAGAGACCAGCAACGGCGCCGGCGCCGCGGAGGCGTCGAAGTTCTTCGGCAGGATGACGTAGCAGGGCTGTTCGGCGCCGTCGATGGAACTGCGAATCAGAACCTTCTCCCGCTGAAAGGCATCGGTGGAATCATCAGCGAGAAGGGCGGAAATAAAAACGGTTAAGAGCACAGCGGCACCTCTGGTGAGCGAGTTGAGAGTGGAGAGGCAAACGATCCGACCGGCTCTCGGTCGCGCCAGGGGGTCGGGAGTCTTTTTCCGCACGCGGCCTCACCGCCACTCGGCCCGTCCGACCCGGTCGCTGGCTGCGTGTGGAAAAAGATTCCCGACCCCTTCTTGGTTCCCTACTATGGTAATCCAGGCCGGCGGCGCCGTAAACAGCGAAGGGCCGGGTGGAACGCCCCACACGGCCCTTCTGCGATTGGTCGATCGAACGTTTTCCTATCAGTCCAGGAACCCGACCAACTCCTGGCTTCGGCTGGGTTGCTGGA
>JAAYEH010000658.1 GCA_012728855.1 Rhodopirellula sp.
GGCAACGTCGGCCGCTCGGAAAACGTCGTCAAACTGCTTCGCAAGGACGGCAAGACGGGCCCGTACCTCGGAAAACCGATCCAACTGCCGGGCGAAATCATGCTGTCGCATTACGATGAGGGCGGACAGGGATTCGCCTATTCCGACGGCACGCCGGGCAATAACGCCAGCAAGACGTTCCGCGCCAACGAAGACGTCGACGCCGGCGAAACCGTGATCGGAGGAGTCTCCGGCGGCGAATGGCTCAAGTATACCGTCCACGTCAACCGGTCGGCGAATTATACGTTCGCGCTGGATTACGGCACCCCATCTCCGAAACAGCGGGGCCCGAAGCTCATGGTCGACTGCAAGGCGGTCGGCGATTTCGAGACGCCCGCGCACGAATTCCCCGACTGGCGCCATACCAGCAAAGCGGTCCTGAAGGCAATCCCACTCACCGAGGGTGAGCACGAAATCGTCCTTCTGATGCAGGGATCGTACAACATGGGCGCGCTAACGGTCGAGGCGGACTAAACGACCCCGCCGGCCAGCGATCGAGCGTTGCCAGCGATAGCACGCGTGACGGCCCGCGGTCTCGATGACCGCTTGCTGGAAACACGTTGGTGGCTGTTGCCGCCATCGGGCGGGTGGGTTTTCGAACACAATAACCACGGCCGCCGCGGCCCGGCGGGCCACGATGAAAGACTACGGATGAACCATCCCTGGAAATGGCGAGTCTTGTCGGACGCGCAGGTCGCGCAGATTCGCGACGCGGCGCTGACACATATCGAACGGCACGGGTTCAGCGTCAAACACGAGCCTCTGCTGGCCCGGGCGCGCGCCCGGGGCGCCCGCGTCGACGAAACGCAAGGCCAGGTCCGCATGTCGCGCACGCTGGTTGCGGAACTGATGGCCCAGGTGCCGCCGCAGTACACCATCGGCAACATCCTTGGCGAAACGTGGGTGATCGGCGGAGCCGAGCAGTACGGCACCGCGATTGTCACCGACCCGTGGATCATTGACTACGGAACGGGCCGGCCGCGCCGGCCGTGCCTCGAAGATCTGCGGCGGAATACCATCGTCGCGGAGCAACTCGAGCCGGTGGTTTCGATCAGCCGCATGGACTACCCGGTGACCGATGTGCCCGGGCGGGAATCCAGCCTGCGGGCGTTGGAGGTGCATTTGCTGCACCATACCCGGCACTATCAAGTGATGGCGGCAGACCTGGCGAGTTTCGACCAGTGGTTGGGGATTGCCCAAGTGCTCAGCCGCGACGGCGACATCCGGCGCCTGATCACCTCGGCCGTAGCCGCAGGTTCGCCGTTGGTGTTGAATGAATTGAACGCCGAGTTGCTGGCGCGGAGCGTAGCACAGGGCTTCGCCATCGTGCCCACCGTGTGCCCGATGGCCGGTTCCACCGCGCCCTATTCCCTGGCTGGCACGTTGCTCCAATCGCATATCGAAGTGCTGATGATCGCCCTGCTGGCGCAGGTTCTGCGCCCGGGGCATCCCGTGGAGTATGTATCCGGCCTGTCGGTGACCGACCTGCGCAGCGGGGCTGATCTGTACTACACGCTCGACAAAATCCTCTGGAAAAACGCCGCAGTTCAGTTGGGGCTGGCGGAGAACATGCCGGTCGGGGCGGAATGTGGCGGCACGTTGACGCACCGCTGCGACCCGCAGGCCGGAGCGGAAGGAATGATGTTCATGCTGGCGGCGCACGCTTCGGGCGCGCATCGGATCGCCGGGTTCGGCTCCTGCCACAATGCGGTGGGGATGTCCGCGGAAATGATGGTGATTCAGCAGGCGTACCTGCGCGCCGCCCGCCACATCGCCCGCGGAATACGCACGGAAGAGCCGCGGCTGGGCACGGCCAGCCTGGAACGAGTCGGTCCGGGCGGGCAGTTTCTCGACGACGAACTGACCCTGGACTTGATGCGTTCGGACGAGTTTTTCCAGGATGACGTCTTCGATCTCAGCGGCGGGCAGGGCAACGGCAAACCGCTTCTGGAGCGCGCCCACGGGCGCGTCGAGCAATTGGTCGGAGGTTACCGGTCGCGGGTACCGGAGGACATTCAAGAAGGACTGCGGCGGCATTTTGCGGATCTGTACCGCAGGATCGTTTCGAGTTGAATCGCCGACAGCGATGAAGGCGGAGAAGGGCCTGGGCAGACAGGGGCCGGGTCGCCCCGGCCCTCTGTTTCGATTCCCTGTTTCGATCCTCCCGGACTCGCCCAACTCCCGGTCCACGAGACCCCCGTGGCCTCGTGCCACGATTGAACGAGGTTCACCCGCTAGCCCTCAGTACCCCGGCAGTATGCATCGCCAACTCGAAGGATTCATACTCATGTACTCCGTACTTTGTACTCTGCACTTTGTACTCCGTACTTTGTACTCCGTACTCTCCACGCCATCCGGATCATGACGGCTCAAACTGCAAACGCCACCACCGCGGTTTATCCCGGTGGGGCGATGATTGGCAGCTAAATCACGTTTCACGATTCGGGGAAAAGGCCGCCGCCGGGCTTGCCCGGTGGAAGCCACGATTGCCAGCTATAGAACGCGAGCGCCCCCGCCACGACAATCCCACGAATTGTGAAGACTCATTTCGAAACGCCGCGCACGCGCCCCAGCAGCCCGAGGCGAAGCTCTGCCGCGGCAGTGGACGGCCCTGAAGGGGCCAGAGTCGACAGCCCAGGGGAAGTCCGCGCAGCCCTGGGGCCAAGTGGTATGAACAACCGACCGCCAAGGCCCAACGGGCCGTCACCCGCCGACCTTCCTCACCCACCAGATCGCGAAAGGGCGAAAACGCGAAGAAGTCGGGAAAGTTGGGTGATCGCGAAAATACGAAAGCACGAAAGTCGAGGGCCACAAAAACCCCCGAGCGCTCTTCGGTTTCCTTTTTCGTGTTTTCGTGTTCCTCGCGTCCTTGGCAGGCTCCGAAAGCGGCTTGTCCTTGCCCGCCTCCTAGGGACGACGAGTGGCCGAATTTCCCGGCCTGACCCGGGAGTTTCTCCTTTGGCCCCTCCCTTTTCGCAGTCCTCGGTATTCACGCCTGCAGCCAGTCCTCGACTCGCAGTGCCGGGACTTTGACGAAATCTCGCAGATTGCCGGACACGAGGGTCGCGTTGTGGACCAACGTGATCGCCGCAATCTTGAGGTCCGTCGTGCCGATGCGGACTCGCTCGCCCCTCAGGCGTCGAAACTCTTCGGCGGCGCGTTGGTCGAACGGCAGAATCTGCCAGCTCTCAAAGAAGCGGAACATCGACACAAAGCGATCGTAGTAACCGACCTGGCGGCGCACATCCGAGTAGCGGCCGATCAAGCTGATCCAGCTTCGAGCCTGTTCCTCCAGCGTCGCAGCAGTCACAGCCAACTCGTGGGGAGGAAACGCTCGAACGCGTTGCCGCAGCGTTTCTGCCTTGGGCGAATCGCGATGCTGAAGCAACGAAATGTGATCCGTATCGAAGACGATCATAGGGAGTCGCGCTGCTGCTCTTCGTGCGCTTGCCGGCGTTCTTCTTCGCGCCGGCGGGACGTTTCCTCCGTCATCTCCTTGAACAATGGATCGTCGTCGAACATGCCGATCGTGCTTCGGCAGTCCTTGCCCGGCGCGGGATAGCGGTTCCGGTCTCTCATGAGGTCTTCGACCAACGTTTCCAACCGAGCGACCCTGTCTTCCAGCTTGCTTGCGGACATGGACAATCTTCGTCAGCGAAACAGGTTCCTGTGGTGGTTTCACGCTCCACTGACGGTATTGTAGGCCATCGGGCCGAATCGTGCCAGAAGGGGGAAGAAAAGGACATACAATGCGACCATGCACCGACCCAATACGCTCCGCGGCAGCGTCCGACGTAAACTCCGCCATTTCCAGAGGTCGCGACGTAGAAACAGCAGGCTGCGCATGTCGCGCCGGCGGCAACGCCACTCCCTCTAACGGGCGGCCCATCCGCCGGGTCAGATCCCGCTTTTCGTTGTCGCCTGAGCGTGAGGACGTTTCCTGGCTCAGAAGGCGGACCGGAAACCAAGTCACAGTCAGAGCCGCACGCGCACGACAGCACTGGCATTTCCAACGGTTGAACAAGGCGCTGCAGCCGATTCCGGTTCACCCTGCGATTGCGATGGCCCGGTTGCTGACGCCGACTGCCTGGACGGACCGGCTGCTCTGCGTCGCGGCGCCGACGGTTTTGGGCTGCTTGCTACGCGGCGAAACGGTATGCACGGCTGACGGATACGGATGAAGTCGGACTGCGCGTCGACGCGGCTGTTGGTGCATCAGCTTGAGGAATTCCCGGTGGGCGATCACGACGACGGGCCGGATGCGCTGGAGATGGCGGTAAGACTGGCGGCGGAAATGTTGGCGCCGGGGTATGATGAAGGGCTGGGGAACCGGCTGCGGGTGTAATTGGGGAACAGGAGAAGGCTTGAACAGGAGATCACTGAGGCCGCGGAGGGAGATGGCTTGGTTATGTCGTTGAGGCGCGAAGCGAGACTGGCGAGGATCGGGGCTGGACTCGATCGGGAGTCGGAGGGACGTTTGTCTGGCACAGATACGGGACGGGCCAAGAGGAAGTTGAAAAATGGCTGTTGAAAGATCAAGGAAGAGCAGGGGGGATATCCGCCGTTGCCCCAACGAATCAAGGGACCAACGGATGACGGAGCCCGCCGCTGCCCGTCAGTCTGTCGCGACTGGTCGAGGTAACCAGCAGCGGGCGGCTCGTTTGCACGGCAGAGAAGACGCTTGCCGGTGAGTTTTCGAATCCGGAAGACGAGAGCCTGGCACGGGAGCCAAAGCGGGATTTCCAGATCCTCTCTCCGTCGGATTTCCTCACCGGAGTTTATGCAGTACATTCCGAATTCGAGCAGATTGTTGTACAATCGCACTAGGGACTGCGAGGTGATCCGTTTAGCGAGAGGATAGTCATGAGCGATCCGGGAACGCCCCAGCAGCAATCACTCGACGAGATGACTGAGTTGCGGCAGCGGATTGCGGTCTTGGAAGCCCAATTGGCTCAAAGCCAGCAAGCGGAAGCAGATCAGCAACGGATCTACAACAGCCTGCCGGTCCTGGTTGCCACCGCTGGCCTCGACGGCTACTACAAGAAGGTCAACGCTGCTTTCGAGAGAATTCTCGGATGGTCCGAGCAGGAATCGCTTTCTTGCCCATTTACGGATTTCATCCATCCCGATGATCGTGCGGTGGCGATGCAAACCTTCGGCAAACTCAAGTCAGGCGAGCCTGCTACCGACTTCGTAGATCGCAACGTGTGCAAGGACGGTTCGCATCGATGGATCAACTGGACGGTGATTCCAGTGGTGGGCCGAGACATTGTGTTCGGGATCGGTCAGGACATTACGGAGCGAAGACGGGCCGAGGAGGCATTACAGAAGGCCCACCGTGAGCTTGAGCGGCAAGTCAAGGACCGTACCGCCGAACTCGCTGTCTTTCAACAGTTTGCCGAAGCGTCAGGCCAAGGTTTTGGGATGGCCGACATGGAAGGCCGAATCACCTACGTGAATCCGGCCTTGTGTCGGCTGTTTGGGGAAGAAAAGCCGGAAGACGTGATCGGCAAGCATGTTTCAACGTACTACCCGGAGGACTACAAGGAAAAGAGGGAGCATGACATCATTTTTGCGGTACTCCGGGACGGATCGTGGCAAGGTGATCAGGTAGTCCTCTCACGCCACGGAACACTGATTCCAACATTCCAAAGCAGTTTCCTTATCCGACATGAGAACGGAAAGCCCTTCCGTCTTGCAGCCGTAGTCGTGGATGTTGCTGAACCCAAAAGGGCCGAGGAGGCATTGCGAGCTAGTGAGGAAGTATACAGAACGCTCGTAGAAACGTCGCCGGATGGGGTAGTGATGACTGATTTGAACGGGCGCGTCACGTTTGCATCCCGGAAACTCCTGGAAATGCACGGTGCGACCAGTGTCGATGAGTTGCTCGGAAGAAACTCGCTCGCTTTCGTGGCTCACGAAGACCAGAAGCGGTTCCTCGCAAACATTCGGAGAACCATCGAAGAGGGCATCACGAGGAATATTGGATATGCCTTTCTGAGAAGGAACGGAACACGCATCGATGGTGAAGTATCGGCGGCCTTGTTGAGAGACGCTTCAGGGCAACCGACCGGCCTCGTGGCAATTGTGCGGGACATTAGGGATCGCAAGCAGGCCGAGGAGGCTCTAGAGCGAGAGCGGCAGTCGCTTTGGAGAATGCTTCAAGCCAGCGACCATGAGCGGCAAATCATATCCTACGATATCCACGACGGGCTGGCCCAGTATCTTGCCTCTGCGTGGATGCAATTTCAGTGCCATGATGCTCTTCGGGAAAAGTCGCCGGTGGAAGCAAAAACAGCCTACAACACTGCCGTGGAGCTTGTACATCAGGCCCACGTCGAGGCACGTCGGCTCATCAGCGACGTGCGCCCGCCTATCATCGATGAAATCGGGCTTGAGACGGCAATCTCACACCTCGTACACGAACAACGGCAGCGCGGAGGTCCAGGAATCGACGTCCAATGCAGCGTGCAGTTCGGGCGGCTCGCAGTGATTCTGGAGAACGCTCTCTACCGCATTGTGCAAGAGGCATTGGGTAATGCCTGCAAACACAGCCAGAGCAAGAAGGTGACCGTCAGTCTGAGTCAGGAGGGCCAAGAGGTTTGCCTGAAGGTGCAGGACTGGGGAGTTGGTTTCGACCCGGAGTCGGTGGGGGCCGGTCACTTCGGTTTGGAGGGCATTCGGCAAAGGGTGCGGCTCCTCGGTGGTCGCCTGACCATCGAGAGCACGCCGGGCTCCGGCACTTTGATCCAAGTTGTCGTGCAGATTCTGGAGAGGCACATTGAGGAATAGATTGCCGTGTATCGCACTTCGGCTGTACGGCCCTCAGTATCGAGACTAAGCTACACCACGCCGCGCATTTGCACATGCATCACACAAGGGGATTTGCCATGAAGTTGCTGTTGCTCTGTCGGGCGAGCCTTTCTGCCATGGTGTGTTTGATTGCCTCGGCGGCCGCAATGGCCGCCACCGTCCAAGACCGCTACTACGCGTACCCGGCGGTACACGACAAGCACGGAGTGATCGCGCCCTGGTATCGCGGGCAGAATGGACCCTGCGATTTTCGCGTGCGGATCGCAGCGGAAACACTCAAACGGTATCCTTGGGTCGGTCCGCCGCAGGCCATCTGCGCCGCCCCCCATTATGTCTTCAACGGCCACTGGAAGATCGACGAAGATGGCACAATCACCCCCGTGCCGATCAAGGACTGGAACAATGGCGACCTGGGACAACGGGCAGCTTACGTGCTCTCGGGTCTGGTGGATTACTACCGCTATAGCGGCGATTCGGCAGCCATCGCCCATCTCACCTGGCAGGCCGATGCGCTTCTGAACCACTGCCTCACGCCCGCCGATCACCCCTGGCCCCGGTTCCTCATCAGCGTGCCGACCATGGGCAAGCCCTACGGCGATTGCGATCCATCCGGCATGATCCAATTGGACATCGTCGCCGAGGTGGGGCTGGGGCTCTTGCGGGCGTACCAGGTGACCGGCAAGGCGGAGTGGTTCGACGCGTGCAAGCACTGGGGCGATCTGCTGGCCGCCAAACGGAACCGCCGCTCCGGCCAAGCTCCCTGGGGCCGCTATGCCAACCCGGAATCTTCGCGGTGGAAGGACGACAAACAGACGGGAGGCGTCGTCTTTCTGCTCTACTTCTTCGACGAGTTGATCCGCCTCGGCCACCGCGGCACGAACGACGACGTCGTCCAGGCCCGTGACGCGGGCAGGGCCTGGCTCCGCGACGAACTGTTGCCCCATTGGACCGTCAACGACGTCTGGGGCCGCAACTATTGGGATTGGGCCGATCCGGTCCAGGCGGAGAACGTTACCGAATTCGCCGCCCGTTACCTGATGGATAACAAAGAGAGCTTTCCCAACTGGCGAAACGACGCCCGCAACATACTTTCGCTCTTTTTGAACCACACGAGCGTTTGCCCCAAGTCAGCGGGCGAAGTGTTTAGCGGAGCTTGGGCGTTTCCCGAGTCGTGCGGGTGCTGCGGTCGCTCCCTCTGGTACGGCCCCATGGAAATTGCCGTGCCATTCGCCCAGTTCGGTGTTGAAGCCCAAGATCCGTGGGCGACCGAACTCGCCCGACGGATGCAGATCCTGGCGACCTACGACGGGCACGAGACGGGCGTTTCGGAGGACAACATCGACGGTGGGTTTGTCGTCAACAACGGTTGGTTCAAGATCGCCCATCCCATGGCGCTGAAACACCTGCTGGCGACCATCGCCTGGATGCCGGAGAATTTCGCCCCGTCGCGGGAGACCCACATCGTGCATAGCACGGCCGTGGTCGACCTGGTGACCTATACGCCAGGCGGGATCGACTTCTCCACCTTCGACGCCCTTCCCGGCACCACAACCGTTCTTCGCACGGCATTCGAGCCCGATGTCGTTCAAGCAGCCCCGGACATCGACCTGCCATCGCGAGTCGATTTGAAGGAAAACGGCTACCTTGTGAAACGCCTGCCTGACGGTGATTGCCTGGTGACCGTTCGCCACGACGGCATCCGGCAGATCCGCATCGCGGGAGGAAAGAAGGATCCGACCACCGTCGCGACACCGGGTCAAGGGGCATTCACTTTGCAGGGAAAATGGGCGGCAGAGCATACGACGGCAGAGAGCGGTGCGTCGATGGCTGTTCACTTCACCGGCAACCAGATTCGGTTGACGGGCGACGTGGGGCCGGAGGGCGGATTGGCCGAGGTCTTCCTGGACGGCGTCAAGCAACTTGTCGGCATCGACTACTGGACCCCCAGACCCCGTAAGGGACAGGTGGTTTATTATCGTAATGGCCTGCCCAATGAGGAGCATTCTGTCAAGATCGTTGCTTTGGGCAAAGGCAATCCTCTCTCCCAGGGCGCCAAGATTACTGCCGGTCCGGCCTTCTGGTCGGCGGCCACCGGCACTCCGAATTTCGGCGAAGGGGGCGGACCGACGGAAACGCAACGGATGGTCTTCGGTTATCCCGGATGCGAAGACCTCAAGGATTCGGCGGGAAACCTCTGGCGGCCGGGGACCGAATTTGTCATCCGCTTGGGGTCGATGAAAGACAGTGTCGCCGAGAGTTGGTGGACCACGCCCGTCAGCCAGCCTATCCTTGGCACGAAAGACCCGCATCTCTACCGCTACGGTGTTCACGGCCGGGAGTTCCGCGTGAACGTGACCGTCGGTCCCGGCGAGTACGGCGTGCGACTGAAGTTTGCTGCGACACGCGGTCTGGATACGTGCGACAACTGTGTCACGATCGCCATCAACGGCCGCGAAGTGGTTCGCAAGATGGACGTGGCCGCCACGGCCGGCGGCCCGAACCGGGCCGTGGATCTTGCCTTTCCCGGAATTTCACCGCGCAACGGGGTAATCGAGATTCACTTCACGGGCGGCGATGCGGAGCACGGCGTCTTTGGCGAAGCGTTCGTGCAGGCCATCGAGGTTGGGCGGGAAATCGACGGGCAGACCGTCACACCGGTGTCCGTCCTCGGCCGGAACCTGCTTCGCGATGCAGGCTTTGAAGGAGGAATCCCGGAAGCCGGCGGCAGTCCGCGTGCAGAGATCGGTGCGTGGCAATTCGTAGCCCAGGGAGCGGGCAAGATGCGAATCGGCCGCGACTCGACCGCGAAAATCGGAGGAGCCGGCGAAGCGGGAACGGGCAGCGAGGCGGCGAGGATCTCCGCAGAAGGGCGAAGCCGCCTGGTCCAGGAGGCGGCTGTCTGCCCGGAAAGCACCTACCGCGGCTCAGTGTGGGTGCTCGCTCGCGATGAAGACGGACATGGGTTTGGCCGCACGGCGGGCGACTCGGCAGGCGTGATCCTGGAGGAACTCGATGCGGCCGGTAACCTGTTGACCGCCCATCCCAAAGCCGCCGTCACCGAGGCCGGCCCGTATCGTTACCTCTCCCGTGAGATCACGACGACGGCGATGACGGCGCGAGTACGGTTTGTGCTCGACACGACTCTAGGCTGTGAAGCGGCGGCTGGCTCCGTCACATACGATCAGTGCCAACTGGATGGGCCGCCAGCGCCGGCAACCGTTCGCGGACAGGTTACCGACGAGAAGAGCCGTCCGCTGGCGGCGGCTCAGGTGTTTGCCGGCGAGCGATCCGTCCGCACGGATGCCGACGGGAGGTATTGCCTGACAGGATTCAGCGACCGAAGCGCCGTAGCGCTGCGAGCCGAGAAACCGATGTTCTATCCTCAGACGAAAAACAGTCTGCTGGCGGCCGGGGAGAACCGGGTCGACTTCATTCTTCCGGCCCCACCCGGCAACAATCTCCTGTCCAATGGCAATTTCGAGCGGGGATTCTCCGCGGCCAGGAGCGTGGAGCATGGCATCGGGGGAGATCGCAGCCCGTGGAAATTCGGGTTCTCGCCGGGCGCGGCATGCTACATCTATCCCGAATCGATCTATACATGGCGCAAACCGCGGATCTGGGAAGGCAAAGAGGCGATCAGCCACGTCACGGATCGAGGCGGCGAGCTGCAACTCTCCCAGGATGTCGCGGTGGACCCCAATATACCCTTGGTGGCCTCGGCTTGGGTGCAGGGGCTTGATGTGGCCGGCGACGGCATCGGTTTCGGCGCCGGGAGAGAGGACTTTGCGGGCCTCTGGATTCAGGAACTGGATGAGCAGGGCCGCGTCGTAGCAAGCCATCCAAGAGCAGGAATTCAAAAAGCGACTCCCGATTTCCAACGCATCATTTGTACGTTTACCACGAACCCCAAGACCGCTACTGTTCGCTTCACGCTTTTGAGCAAGATCGGCTGCGTCTGGAAGCATGGTGCTGCCATCTATGACGGATGTGCTCTGGAGCCGGTGCAGGCGGAGAAGTGAGCGCCGATGATCGGCGCGCCGGAGGAGAAAACCGATGGAGTTGGCGACCAAACCCGATCTCGCGGAAGTGCTGGCCCGTTTTGAGGCATGGTGGAACCGCGAGCCGCTCGACCGGCCGCTGGTGACGATCCAAGTCACTCCCGCTTGCCCACCGCAATTACCCGAGAAGCGGCACGGCAGCGTCCGCGAGCGTTGGCTGGATGCCGAGTATGTCCTGGATTGCGTGGAAGCCCGCATCCGCAGCGGTATCTACCTCGGCGACACGTTCCCTACCTATATGCCCTTTCTGGGGCCGGAAATCTGCGCCGCGCTGTTCGGCGCAGAACTGAAGTTCCTCGACGAAGAAACCAGCTACTCGGTACCGGTTGTCCGCGGCGTGCGAGACATTCTTGCCATGGAGCCCGATTTTTCCAACGTCTATTGGGAGAAGATCCGGCAGTTGACCGACTTGTCGATCGAGCGCGGCCGGAACCTCTGGATCACCGGCGTGACCGATTTGCATACCAACGGCGATTTGCTGGCGGCGCTGCGTGATCCTCAGGCATTGTGCATCGATTGCGCCGACGATCTGGAAGGGGTCCGGTTGGCGTGCGAGCACGTGACCACCAGTTTCGTGAGTATCTTCGACGATCTCTACGGCCGGATCGCGGCCGCCGGTCAGCCCTGTACCACCTGGACTCCCGCGTTAGCCAAGGATCCCTGGTACACCATTTCCTGCGACTTCATGGGCATGATTTCCCCGCCCATGTTTCGCGAGGCGATCCTGCCTTCGATCCGGCGCGAAATGGACCACATGAAATACAGCCTTTTTCACCTCGATGGGCCGGGAGCCCTGAAACATCTCGACTCGCTCCTCGAGTTGGACTCCTTGGACGGCATTCAATGGGTCTACGGCGCCGGGGCCGGCCCGGCGCTCCGCTGGCTCGACGTCTATCGGCGGATTCAGGACGCCGGCAAGTGCCTGCAGATCGTCGGCTACTACGGGCTGGAGGAATTCAGGGCGGTCGCGCCCTACTTGGACCCGCGCGGTCTGTGGTTCTGGCCGATCGGTTCGTTTCTCCGGCCGGAGGCCCAGGCGTTTATTCGCTGGACAGCGCTGGCTTAGAGACCTTTTCAAAATCCACAGGGCGGAGTGCCCCGGCCGAAAAATCCGGAATCACCGTGAGATTTTGAAATCGGCTCTTACAAGCCCGGAACCGCTGCCGCTCGGTCAAGGGTAGATGACAGCGGAAGTTACTGCAAGAGTGGCTCCGCCCAGACCGCGTGGTCGGAGTGAATGTTATCGCCGGCGTCGCTGGTGATGAGCCGAAGCTTTGCCGCGCCAGCGACGGGGATCCGAATTGCCTCCGCTTCGCCGCCGCGCAGTATGCGGCTCCGCCACACCTCGGCCCAATCCCTGCCGCGGAATACTTCGACGATGAACACCACTGTCCCATTTGGCTTGACGGCATCGTCCACTCCGATCACCGCGCAGAACCGGGTTGCCTTATCCAGGCCGCCGGATAGCTCGTACGTCGCGCTGCCTCGCCCACCGGCGGGCGATGCCTCGGGGCACAGCATCAGGCTGCGCTCGTACGTCCTCCCGGCCAGCGACACTGGCCCATTTCCAGCGTAATTGCTGTTTTGCTTCAGACCACCGTGCGCTACCGGTTCGACTGCGGGCAGTTCCGTAACCGAGATGCTGCCGTTCGGTCCCAGGTGCCGAGCCGTGAAGAGAACCTCGCAGACGCCCGAAGACTCTCGCTCGTCGGCTCCGAAGGCGATGGCCTGCACCGTGGCAGTCTCGGTGAGGCGGAAAGGCTTGGAGTAGAGCGGCGACTCGCAAGTCGGCCGACTGCCGTCGAGCGTGTAGTGAAGCGTCCGTGGGGCGTATCCGCGGCCAGGGTGGATCGCGACCAGCAGTTCGTCCACAAACACACCGCCCTCCGGCTGAATCACCGGGTCGCGGAGTGGCAATCGCGTCCGGTATTCGTCGATGCACAGTCCTATCTGATCGAAAGGCACCGGCTGGAAGCCAGGTATCTGAGCAGCTTCAGCGGCGAACTTCTCAAACCGGAAGTCGCCGGCGGCAGGACTGACTGAGCCGGGGCTCTTTTGCAGGAACAGGTTGTCGGTCACAGTGCCGTAGCGGGTCACTTCAGACGCCAAAGCAAAGGGTCCGCTGCTGACCATTAGATTGTCGCGCACCGTGTTGCCCTTCGGCACTGCCGGCTCATCTTCCCAGATGTCCACCAGAAGAGGGTAGCGGTTGCGCCATGGCTCGGCCTGGTAGGGCACCTTGTCCAACAGGCCCTTCATCGTTGTGCCGACATGGTAACCGGCCCAGTTCATCGCCCGGTTGTCGATGTGAATCGAAATCGGGCAGTCGATAATCACGTTATTCTGAACCGTGTTGTCTCGCCCGCCACCGACCAGCACGGCTCGCGGGATGCGGTAGAGCACGTTGCCGTAAACCAGAGTGCCACACTCCATGTCGTCAAGGTAGACACCCATGTTGCTGACCGCGTTGCCGGCCGGGATGTGGTGAAAAAAGTTGTGCCGGATCACGTTGCCCCGCCAGGTCCAGTCGCGGCCCTGATGGATGACCCCCGAATCGTCTGCTTCAAGGCAGACGTCATAGACCTCGTTCAACTCGACCATGTGGTCGTTGCCGCTATAGGTGAGCGCCTCGTGGACGGTGTCGTGGATCAGGTTATGCACGATGCGGCAGCCCACGCCGCCGAGCCGGATGGCGTTCTGATAAGAGAAGGCGAGCTCGGCGAAGTGATGGATGTGGTTGTTCTCGGCATAGTGACCCGCCGGCGTGAGCGTACGCCGGTCCCCGCCGGTAAGACTGATGCCCCCGGCACCAAGGTTGTACAGATCGCAGCTACGGACCCCATGGTTGGTACCGCCATCGATGCGCACACCGAGCCGGCCGAGATTGCGAAACGTGCAACCGGCCACCAGGTTTGTGGCGCCGCCCGAAATCTGCACGCCATCGCCGCGAGCCACTTCGAATATCAGGTCTCGAATCGTCACGTGCTCGACGTTGGTCAACCTCAGCAGCGGATCGCCGAGCAGTGAGAAGGCGGCCTCGCGCTCGGCCGCCGCTTCCGGGGGCAAGAAGTACAAAGTCCACGACGCGCGGTCGACGCACCATTCGCCCGGGCTGTCCAACTCGGCGAGGGCGTTGAAGGCACACCAGCGTGCCTTTTTTCGGTAGCCATAATGGTGCGAGGGCGGCGCCAGGGTGATCGTGCGTTGCTCGACATCCAGCGATTCGACCTTTTGGCGTTGATCGGACCAATCCCAAAACCAGTACCCATGCAGCCAAAGTTCGGGCTCGCCGAGCCAACTCCGTGGACGATCTCCCTCGTAAATGAACTTGCCGACTTTGTCGCCGACGGTGCCACGGACATCGAACGGTTCCCCGCCAACCACGTCAACAATCCGTGCCCACCCGCTGTTTGGCCAGCGTGCCAATGGCATCCGACGCCCCGCAAAGAACAGCTCGGGCCAGCCGGTGCGGTCCTTGAAGCGGCTGTTCCACTCCGGTCCCGGTTCGGGAATGCCGGCCGCACGGAGGCTGAGCTGCCGCACTTCGGTCCGCACCTCAGGAGCGAGCCTGGCGAGCACAGCCGGGTCGCCAACCGGCCCCCAGCCTGCCGCCGGAAGCATTCTGCCACCAAGCAGACGGGATTCGCCCGCTGCCGTGCCGCGATACACCACTGGCGCTTCGGCGGTGCCGGAGTCTTGGGAATCTAACTCGAGAGTTTGCTGCCGCGGATAGACGCCCGGCGCGACCCATATCGTCACGGCGCCAAGGGCCGAGCCGCCGGCCTTTTTGAGTTGCCGCACCTCGCCGCGAGCCCGCTCCAGGCTGGCGAACGGCCCATCGGTGGCCGCAGCGTTCGGCTTTGGCAGCCGGCCCGACCATGTGTCACGCCCGTTAACAGCGACGTGAACATCCAGCGCCACGGCAAGGCTTGGCGCCCCGAGCAGGAGGCTAACCGACGCAATCGAGAGCGTTAGACGGAAGATGAGGCTGTTGAGCATGGCGCAATTCTCCAGGTGTGTCGGAATAGTGCTGCGGCACCTTCACTCGCGTCTGGTTTGATTTTCGGCTCAGAGTCCTTTCCGAAACGGTCAGCGTACCTGATACTGCTGGCGCCGACAAGCAATCTGAAAGGGGCGAGTTCGGTTGGCATCAAACCTTTTGCCGGGGGGGCGGACGGTACGTTCCTGACGAGTTATAATCGCTGGTGTTCCGCGTTGAGGCTACGCCGATGTCCGACGTTACTCAGAACATTTCTGCCCAAGAACAAGGCGACCTCGTGGCGGCGGAGCAACCTCTGCCGTTGTTCGATATCGAAGGAACACCTTCTATGGGGAGGACCGAAACGATGCAAGACAGAAGCATGACTCGTCGACAATTGCTCGAAGCCGCCGTCGCGGGCACTGCCGTTCTCGCAGTCTCGGGGCGCGGTCAGGCTCGGGCCGCCGGCGTCCCGGCCGCTCTCGGCGGTCAGCCGGTGCGAACGGCGCCTTTTCCCAGATGGCCCGCCTTCCGTGAGGCCGACGAGCAGGCCGTGCTGCCGGTCCTGCGCAGCGGTGTCTGGTCCAGGTCCAAAGTGGTGGACGAGGCCGAGAAGCGATTCGCGCGGCTGATGGGCGCGAAGCATTGCCTGGCAACCTGCAACGGGACCAATGCGATCATCACGTCGCTCTGGGCGCTGGGCATCGGGGCGGGCGACGAGGTCATCACCACGCCTTATACATTCGTCGGCACCATTCAGCCGATTCTGCTTGCCGGCGCGCTGCCGGTTTTCGCCGATATTGATCCCGACACGTGGCAGATCGATCCCGCCCGGATCGAAGCCAAGATCAACAGCAACACGGCCGCCATCCTGCCGGTCCACATCATCGGCGGCGTCTGCGACATGGACCGCATCAACGCCATTGCCGGCAAACACAACCTCAAGGTGATCGAGGACGCCTGCGAGGCGCACGGCGCGGAGTGGAAAGGGGGGAAGGTCGGCACGCTCGGCGACCTCGGCTGTTTCAGTTTCCAGAACGGCAAGTCGCTGACCTGCGGCGAAGGCGGTGCGATCCTGGGGCGCGACGACAATCTCATGGATCGCTGCTACTCCTACCACAACTTCGGCCGCCCGAAGGGGAGCGTCGTGCCGAGGCACGGAGAAAGCTATCCCGTGCTCGGCACCAAGTGCCGCATGGCGGAATACCAGGCGTCGATCCTGATCACGCAGATGGACTCCTTCGATGCGGAGTGCAAGCGGCGGAGCGAGAACGCGGCGTATCTCACCGAGAAACTCCAGCAAATACCGGGGATCGTTCCCCGCAAGGAATACGCGGGCGTGACCCGGACGGCCTTCTACTATTATGGATTCCGATACAAGAAAGAACAGTTCGATGGCCTGTCGCGCGAGAGGTTCATCGCCGCAATGCGGGCGGAAGGCATTGCCGTCGACGCCAGCCTCGGTGTGCTCAGCGGCACGCCCATGAACAAAGAGGGATGCCTGGACGACGCTTTCCAGTCCAAGGGTTTCCAGAGGATCTATCCTTCGGAAAAACTCTCCAACTATCGCGCGGAAAACGAGTGTCCTGCTTGCGACCGGCTCGTCGGCGAGACCGTCGGGCTGCATCAAGGCATGCTCCTCGGCGCCCGCCAGGACATGGATGACATCGCCAACGCAGTGGCCAAGATCTACGAACACCGGCGAAAGCTCGCCGCGGCCGGCTGAATCCTATCCGAGAAAGCCGACGTCGCGATTTTTCAGCGCGGTCCGCACGGCGCGGCCGTCCAGCTTGTCGGGTGACTCGCCTTCCGCAGCGGCCATGGCGGCAGCCAGGCCCGCGGCTTGGCCCATCGCCATGCACGTGCCGGTCACCCGATAGGAGGCGTGCGCCTCGTGGGTGCCGGAGATGCACCGCCCCGCAAAGAGCATTCCGCCGACCGTTTCCGGGACGAGGCAGCGGTAGGGGATCTCGTAGGGACGCATTTTGGCGCCGTGTGCCGACTGCTCGCCCCGCTTGACGTCGTGGATATCGACCCCGAACGCGCCGAACGTGACGGCATCGTCGAAGCGGCGCCCCTCGCGGAGATCGTCCAGCGACAAGGTGTAGCGCCCGGCGAGATGGCGGGCTTCGCGGATGCCGATGGCGGCGGCCGTCTGAACCAGCCGCACGTTCTCCAGTCCCGCGACCCGCCCGAAGACTTTGGTGAGTTCGTGGACCTGGCGGCGAGTCTCGATCGTGGCGCGAGTCAGATCGCGCGTGTCGAGCGGATTCATCAGGTAAACATGCGTCGCCTGCACCACGGCGGCTCCCGGCCGCGGGAGGTTGATGATCCAGGGCGCGTAGTTGACGCGGCCGATGGGCAGTTCGATCGACAGGTTGTGCTCGCTGATGGCATTCGTCATGGCGTCGTAAAGATCTTCCGCCTTGCTCTGGATCCAATCGCCCACGCCGTCGATTTCGAACATCAACGTCATCGGCTGGCAGGCGGAGTCGGCGGCGCGGCCGAGGTTATAGGCAACGCCGGCGCGAGCGGCTACGTCGCCGTCGCCCGTGCAGTCGATGATCGTCTTGGCGAGCACGGCTTCCCGGCCGGATTTGCTTTCGACAACGACCCCCCGCACCCGGCCCGCTTCCACGATCGTGTCGGCGGCGAAGGAGTAGTACCAGCACTCGGCGCCGGCTTCGGCGAAGAGGGTTTCCAGCAGCAGTCGCATCATCTCGGTGTCGAAGGTCCAGGAGAACTTCCAGGCGCGAAAGGCGTCCGCTTTCTTGAGCCGCTCGATCAGTTCGGCGACAATCCAGCCTTTGCGATGGAAGTCGAAGAAGGGGTTCATGATGCCGGCCGTCCAGACACCGCCGAGCATGCCATGGCGCTCGATGAGCAGCGTGCGCGCCCCTTCGCGCGCGGCGGCCAGCGCCGCGCCCACGCCGGCCGGACCACCGCCGATCACCAGCACGTCGACGTCGGCGGCCACCGGCGTTTGCCGCGGGGCCTCCATCACGAGGTTCGCCGCGCGATCGACGGTCATCGCATGCGCAGCCAGACGGCTCGGCGGTTGAGGATTCGCATCGGTGGCCGCAGGCGGGCTGGCCTGCGCGGAAGGCGTTGCGGCGCTGCCGCCGTCTTCGGCGGCCAAGCCCGTCTGCCCGGTCAGCCCGATGCCGGCCAGACCGCCGGCCATTCTCAAGAAGTTACGACGATTCCAGGATTGCATAATCGTTATAGGTGTTGCGAGACATTCGGGGAGTCTGGGATGACCTTATCACGGTAACGAACTCGGCAATCGTTTGATCTTCTCCATCATGCCGTCCGACTCAAGAAGCGAATCCTCGTCGCGATGTTTCAGATAGTCGCGCAGAACGACGGGGAAATAGACCACGCGGTCGGGGCCCTGACCGAACGTGATCCGCCCTTGCTCGCAGTCGCGCATGGCATCGCGGTCGGCAGCCAGTCGATAGCGCTGTTGCCGTTCGTCCGGCCCGATCTTGGCGGCGGCCTCCCACGGTTCGATTCCCGATGCCGGCCAGCCGTGCAGCCCGCAGAGTTGGACGATCGGACGAAGATTCCGCGCCGCCGCCTCCAGGTACTCCGCCTTGGGCTCGACCTGAAAGGCGAGCAAGAGCCCGTGGACATATTCCGGGTTCCATGTCAGCCCGGCGGTCGCCGGGTGCGGGTAGCCCCAACCGCCTACCGGCTGCTGCACGCGAGCCATCCAGTCGTTGAGCGCTAGAATGGTGGCGTGAAGGCGCTGATCGTCCGGAGTGTGGCGGAGCAGGTAGGGCAAGGCGTTGGTGGCATACTGCACGATGTACGGTTTGACGAAGGGTGTCTTGTAGCCCAGACTGTCGCTGCCGATGTAGAGGTCGTTGCCGACCGCCGGCCTGCCGCTTTCGGTGAACAAGAGATCCTCGCCCTGCGTGGGCTGAAAGGTCTTCCACAAACGGATGGCGTTGTCGAGATGTTTGCGATCGCCGGTGTATTCATACATCTTCACCGCGTCGGCGATCACGCCGCTAGTCCGCGTGTAGCTCAGCCCCGCGTGCTGGTTCGCGATGGACCAGTCGGCGGCCGCTTCGGCCGCATCGCGGTAGCGAGGATCTCCCGTCTCCTCGTACATCAACCAGAAATTGCTCCAGCCTTTATGGACGTAGATCGGGGAGTTGTCGAAACGGGGGTTGAAGGTGCCTGGGCCATGCACCGGCCGGTCGCGCCAGGCGTTTCCGCGCCGGCAGGCGCCGTAGTATTTCGAATCGTTGCCCCAATACATTCCCAAGTCGAAATAGTTGCGGCACCAATCGTGGGCGACTGTTCGCAGCGCCGGGTCTCCTCCGCGAAACCAGTCCTCCCAAACGTAAAGCACATGGTTCAGGCGAACGGGGGATCGATAGTCCGGCGCGGCCTGCCGCGGGGACCAACTCCAGGGCATCGAGCCGAGATCGTCCCCCTTCATCTGCATGTCGCAGAGAGCGAATCGCATCTTTTCGACGCAGTCGCGGAGCACGGGATGTTCGACCAAAAGCGGCGAACCGGTGCGGTAGACGGCGTCGTAGGCTTGCCAGTTGGCGTGGCCGTAGACCGGCACGTCGAGACGGGCAGCCAAATCGGCTTTACCCAGCGGGGCCACGACCAACTCGCTGAATCGCCAGGCTCCCTCCTGAATCATGAGCCCCTCAGTCTCGATGTTTTCCACCGGTTCGTTGCGATTGGACCGGACAATCACCGCCTCGGTGCTTTGAGTCACCTCGAATGTCCCGCGGTTCTGCCGCAGCGCGAGCGGATTGGCAACGCAGACTGGCTCGCCGTCGCGGGGTATGATCTCGGCGAGCAGATCCGCGTTGCCTTCATCCGCGAAGTGCGAGTTCGGGTCGCGGCCCAGCAGGTGGGCCGGCTCGCGAGGAAGGACGGAGAGCTTTGCCCCGGGGGCGGACAGTTTCCAGCCGAAATCGGGTGTCCAGTGGTCGCCGGGGAGTTTTGCCTGGATGCGATACGTCAGACGCAGTTCCCCGGTGCGGAACACTTGCACATCCCACTGCGATACCCAAGGGTCGCCCACGAGGTCGTACCGCAGCCAGACGAAGAACGGTCCGCCTTCCAGTACCCGGACTCTGGGCTCGGTGGCGGCCGTTTCCGGGCCGAACCGCACAATCCTTGCCAGGAGCAAATCGTTGTCATCGCGTAGTTCAATGCCCTCGATCGCAGGCACGACCTTCCAGCGATCCGTGGAAATGGCCGCCGGAATCGCTTCCTCGCTCGGACTTGCCGGCTTGCCGGCCTGGTAGACGCCTTCGACCACGCCACCGGCCGGCAGAGATACCGGAATGCTGAGCATGACGCGGCGGATCGAGCCGTCGGGGTGGCACGTGAGAACCCTCGATTGTACCGGTAAGGCTTTGCCGTCCAGAATCGCCTCCGCCGGCGGCGGACCCGGAAGAAGGCCTGGCGGGATAGGTAGCGAGACTCGAGCCACAGTGGCCGCCGGCAACGCTGCTGGATTGGAAATGGTGAACCGGACTTTACCTGCGGCAATGTCCGAGTCGGCCGGCGCGGGCGACGGCCGAAAGAAACGCTTGAAGACCGCGGCGATCTCCTTATTGTTGAGCACGTCGTTGAGCGAACAGACTTGCACGCGGTCGCCTCCGCCGTCCAGGATGGCCTGCAGCTCCTCCGCAATCCGCTGCGGGCCCTTTGCCGAGAACTTCTCGGGTTTGTCGTAGATGCCGATCATGGCGCAGCCCTCGCTGCGGGCGTGATGGGCCTTCTCCTTGCCGAAGATGATCTGCGAATACTCCCGGATCTTGTCGTACTCCCAAAAAGGCTCGAAAAACCAGGCGGCCGTCTGGCCGCAGACGTCGACGTCGAGCCGGTTGCCGTACAAAAGTTCCGCGAGGAAGACCGGGTAGACGTGCGTGGTAACCATCACGTCCGGGCGTATCGAACGGGCGTGGGCGGCAAGCTCGTTGTTGAAGTCGACCAGCGTGGACAGCGAGAACTCGACGAGGGCATTCTCCGCCGACAGGTCCGGGTGGCTGGCGGTGAAATTCTGAAACAATTCCATCGAGCGGGGGCAGCGGCAGCAGCGATAGTTGCGGTAGCCGAAGAAATCAAACGCGATCCCACGAAGCCCTGGCACACGCAGGATCTCCTCGATTTGCCGCTTGTGGCATTCGGCCACCTCGGGATGATGGAAACACAGCATCTCGCACTGAAGCACCTCCACGTCCAAGCGAGGCTCGCCGCCGTATTGGTAGCCGCTCTTTCCACGGCTTGTGTCCGCCTCAAGCCGGCGCAGGGCGCGATCCTCCTCGGGGCTCATCACTTGCAGAGGTGGCGCGGTCCCGGGGTATCGCTTCTTCCAGCGGTCGACGTGTGAGAGTGAAAGCGAGGAGTAGATGCCGATGCCGTGCTCTCGGGCTGCTGCTACCCATGACTGCAGTTGCTCCGCCTGATCGAGCCACACAATGATGTCGGTGAAGCCGGCGTCGGCCGCCGCGGGAACGACCTCGGCCGGATTCCCGCCGCCCCAGCCCATCAGTTGAACAAAGCCGGCATGTTCCTGACCCGGGCTGAATGTCGCGAAAGCCAGCACCACGATCGCGATCGCGAGTGTTCGTGCCATCGCAGTCTCCTCACTCTCTCTTGGGACAGAACGACTACTCTCGCGGGAACGGCCCTTCCTTCAAGACCGCTTGGGCGTGCCGCGCGTAGTGGCCGCGGACGTCGCGGGCATACTGCTGGAGGATTTTTTCACCGAGCCTCTCATGGTCGCCGAGTCGGTACAGCACACGGGCTAGGTTCAGATCGCGCTCACCGTTCTTGCCGCGGGCGGAAGCGGTCAGGCCCGCGGTCTCGGTCACGGCCATCCCGCGGATATCGAGCTTCTTCATCACTTCGCCCAGAGGCTTCGCCACCGCCGGGTCGCGCAGGGCCTCGAAAGCCATCGCCATCGCACGGTAGTGCGAAGCTTGGCTTCCGGCACCCTCCCCCAGCATCGCCAGTTTTTCCAGCAGTGGTTCCAGTGCACGGCGATCGCCGGTGCGGCCCAACGCAATCAGGTAGCTGTCCAACCATGTGACCCAGGGGAAATAGGTGTCAATACGATCTTCGTCGAATTCCTTGAAACTTCGCACCTTGGCGACGAGTGTCTCAACTCCGGCCGCGTTGCCGAGCATCCCCAGCACATGGGCGCAGCGGAGCTTGCCTTCGGCCGACGTGGCCTCGTTGCGATACGTCTCCTCCATCCACGGGATCGAACGGTCTTCCGAGGCCATGATCACGCCCAGGCCGGAGTAGTCCTCCTCGGCCAGCTTCCGTACGGCGGCTCGGACCTGCGCGTCGGGCAGCGGGAACGAGTCCTTGTGCTTCGCCGCCTCCGCGGTGAGGCAGGCGTTGCGGACGAGATGGTCCTGGAGCGCCTTCAGATCGATCTCGCGCGCCAGTACGCCGGCCTTGGCGGCCATTGCCCCGGCCACACCGGCCGCGTAGCCGAGGTTCTGCATGCACGGCTGCATTCGGATCGACGGGATCGCGTCGCAGTGTGCGCTCAGCCCGACGCCAACGACGAGGATGCCGTCGATGCCTTTCGGCAGGAGGCAGCGGTACGGTGTGTAGGAGGTGCCGCCGCGAAAGTTGTTGATCATGTAGAAGGGGTGGACGGTGTATCCATGCTTGTCGAGCTTGCCGCCATCGCTGATGCCGACCGTGTCGGGGAAGGTCCGCCCGTTAATGATGTCCAGCGGGGTGAGGACGTAGTCGCCGACGATGCGGCGTCGCTCACGGGTATCGATGAGTTGACCGAGGTCGTACGCGCCGGGGTATTTTTCCTTGGCCACGAGGTACGCGCTCCAGACGTCGATCATGTCCGATTCGTCGATGAAGGTCCAGTCGGTGTTGATGTACGTAGCGCCGGGTTCGCTCTGCGGCAGGCCGGCCCCTTGCAGTGCGATGTGCTCGCCGCCCGTGTACATGCATTCGGCGCCCGCGGCGGCCGCCACGTCGGCGTGCCCGGTGGCGTCGATGACGGTGCGGCAGAGCACCGCGCCGCGGCCCTGGGGCGTTGCGATGATCGCGCCCTTGACCTTGCCGTTTTCGACCAGCGCGCCGCACCCCTGGGTGCCGAACCAGATCTCGCCGCCGGCCTTGCGGATCTCGCTGCGCCACCACTCTTTCTTACCGACCACGTAAGAGGGCGACCCGATTCGCTGGATCCCGGCTTCCGTTTCCTCGGTGAATCCTTTGCGGTAGCCCGCGCAGTAGATCCCGATCAGGCCCGTGGTACCCACTCCGCCGAGGCCGTGCAAGTACTCGACCACGAGCGTTTGTGCTCCCTGCCTTGCGGCGGCGATACCTGCCGGCGCGCCGGCCGTGCCGCCGCCGACAACAACGACGTCGTACTCGCCCAGGACGGGGATAGTGCCGGCCTCGGCGGGAATCGTCGCTACATGCTCCCGCGTTGGCCGCAGGCCATCCAGCGCCTCGCCTACGTCGGCAGTCAGCGCGGTCGGTATAGCCTTGCCGGGAACACGGACGCCCGCCAGCGACGGCATCGCCTTGGCTTCTCTCGCCGCTGCCTCGCCGACGCGGCGTCCCAGGGGAACGAACTCCAGCGGGCGGACCAATTCCTCCGCCGCCTCGCGCGACACATCCGCGCAGCCGCCGAGCACCCACAACCGCACGATGCCCTTGGGCCGAAACGCGGCCGTCTCCGCATCGGCCGCACCCGGCCACGGGCCCGCAAGGCTCTTCTCGCTTTTCATCGGGTCGGGCGGCACCTGGAAAAGAACCTCGGATTCATCGACCTGCTGCGGGTGGAAGGTGCGGTCGCGGGCCACCTGCTCCGCCTCGGCCAGCGAAGCGAAGGAGCCGTCGTTCATCGGAATGGTGAGAGTGTACTCGATCAGTTCAGGATGCGCCTCGGACATGGGCCCGTTGTACTTCGTGGCCCAGCTACCGGTGCCAAACTGGATGGGCGACTTTCCGCCGATGGGATTGCGGAGCGAGATTCGCCGTGATTCGACACCGGGGCCACTCCGCGGCGAACCGCCCACCACGATGCGCTGGAACGTCTGCGGGCCGGCGGGGTACGGTTCGAAGGCCGCGCCCGCCATTCGCGCGACCCACGCCCGGTCGGTCGCGTCGATGATCACCTTCGCCTTCACGGCCTGTCGGCCGGCCCGATTGGCCATGACGATGCCTGCCAGTTCGCCCCGCTCGTCGCGGAGCAGCTCGGTTGCGTAGCAAGTGTAGAGAAACGGCACCCCCGCTTCGAGCAGCGCCCGATCGAGTGTGCGCTTGACTTGCATCGGGGTGGTCGACCGCAGACCCTCGCGCTTGGGCTCCTGCGCCGGACCTTGGATGAGGATCTCGCCGATCAGCATCCGGCTGGCGCGCTCGGTCTTCTTGATGAAGCACTTCAGGTATCGCGCGGTGCCGGTGACCTGGCGAGTCAGATGAATTGCACTCTCCACGAACGAGCCGGCGCCCAGCTTGTCGTTCTCCATTTCCGCCAGCGGCGTCCACTGGTTGCCGTCGTCGCTGGCGTGGAAGGTCATGCTCTGGACCTCGTAGGACCGCGGTCCCTGGAAGAACATGACGTGAAGTTTGCGGATCTCCTGCTTCTTGCCCAGGTCGATCGAGATGGTCAGGTCGCCCGCGTACTCGACGCTCTGCGAAAAGGCGGAGCCCCACTGGCCGTCGGCGAGCATCCGCGGCGGTTGCGTATCCAAGTGCTTGCCGGCGGAGGGCTGATCAGCCTGGTAGGTGTATCGGATGCCTTCGATCGTGGTTGGCACATGGTACAGCTCTTTGGCCAGCGGATCGGTAGGCTCTTCGCCCGGTTCGAGCCAGAGGCGATACGTTGCACAGAGATCTTCGCCCAGATAGGGCCTGGGGGCCGCGACGAATACCTTCGCCCCCTGTTGCGCGGCCGCTACCGCCGCCGCGACTCCTGCCGACGAACCGCCGACCACGACCACGTCGACGTCGTAGGCGACGGGGATCTTCCTCGCCGACTGGTTTGCCGCCTTGCCGCCTGCGAAAGCTGCGGGCGCCAGAGCGAGGCACAGTGCGGATGCCAGCGCGGCCGCCCGTAAAGATCGAGGTTTGCGGCGCAGGGAATAGGCGGTAGGATAACGATGAAGAATCATGCGTAAGTCTCTCGGGTCGGGTTTCTCATACGAAGGCATCTACGGTGTATGTTGAAGAGCAGGAATCCCTTCGCATAGCCGGTCGGGATAATCTTCTTCCGCTCGGCGCGAGTCAGAGCGTGGGCGATTTCGATGGGAAAGACGTCTGGAGCCAGCAGCTCGTGGGTCTCCTTCTGAAAGTCATTCCGCAACCGACGTGCCTGGTCCGCCTGAGTCTCGGGAAGCACCCATTTCAGAGCCACGGTACTTCATGGTTCGTCGTTCATACAACTGTTATCCCTCGGATTGGTCATGTATCAACGGAATGCCTGCCATCAGTATAACTCAATAGAGTGTCGCATTGAAAGGCAGCGTTAGCCGCTCGGGAGCAAGGCATTTGGCGCCTTTCTCGTTCCGGTAGATCCACACGGCCGTACCGGGAACGGTGCTTACCACCAGATCGGGCCGACCGTCGCCGGTCACGTCGGCCAGATGAATCATGTAGCGGAGTGGTTCGGTGTCGTCCTGTGCCGAAGTGCCGTCGGGCATCGGCGTCAGAAAGCTCGCTCGGATTTTCCCGTGCGCGTCCAACAGTGCCCGCGTCTGGCCACCGAAGATCAGATCCTCGCCGTCGCCGAACCAGTCGACCAGCCGGTGCTGCCGGCTTCGCATCGTCGTGTAGCGGCCCAGCAGGCCGCCGCCGCTTTCGTCGAGGATCAGCAGCGGCTGATTCCCCCACGGTTGATGACAGATATCGACCACCAGTTCTCGGCCCGGCAGGTTCTTGTCGAGTTCGCCGAAGAAGACCGATTCGAAATGCAGGCCGGTGACGCTCCAGAGGACATTTCCCTCGCCATTGAGCATATCCATCCGATTGCCGCCGCAATGCGTGAGCAGAAAACGCTTGTCTTCCGCTCGGTCGCCATCTTCGAACAGGCGAATGGCATCGGCGTGGCCGCCGCTTTGGCAAACCTGGTCGGGAAGTCGCCAGCGGAGCGAGCCATCATGATTGAGCGCGGCGAAGCCGGCGATGATCTCGTCGTGCCCGTCGCCATCGAGGTCGATCGGAAACGGCTGATGCGCCGTGCGATAGCCTCCCGGTTTTTTCACGGTCCAGAGCAGCTTTCCGTTGGCGTCATAAGCCCAGATCTGCGTATAGCGGGTCTTCACCAGCATGTCGCTGGGGCGACCGACGCCCGACAGGTCGCAGAACGTGATGCAATCCGAAGCGTTGGCCGGGATTTCGAACTGCCGCAGTTCGCTTCCCGTGGCGCCGTTGAGGATCACTACACGTCGATCGGCGGCCAGGACGACTTCGTGGCGGCCGTCGCCGTCGAGGTCGTGGATCTGGCAGGCGACGTCGTGATGGATGGCGTTTCGTGCGTCGGGGTCTCCCCATTTCCAAAGCACGGAGCCGTCGAGACGATGGACGACGACCGACGAGGTGTAGTGGATGTCGGGGCCCGGCACGCCGTTTCGGGCGCTCACCAGTTCGGCGACCCCGTCGCCGGTCAGATCACCGACCACCAGCCAACCGCCGCAGAATGCGGGGTCGAGTCGGATGGTTTTCCAGGGCGGAACCACCGCCGCGTCTCGATGACTCAGGTTATCGACATGAATGTCGAACCGGGTCGGCGCGGAATCGGCGAGGTTTTTCGTCGCCATGCCCGCCGGTTCGGCTGCCGCCGCCGGTCTGCCACCGAGGAGGCCCGCGGCGACGATACCTGGAACGGCAACGCCCAGAACCAGCGAGAATGCCAGACGATGCCCTTGGTCGATGTCGAACATGGCTGCTACCCGGGAGAATGTTGTTGATTTCCACTGGTCATGCTAACGAGTGCGTCGGAAAGCTTCAAGGATCGTTCTTAGGCCAGACAACTTTCTGCCAGAAGGTCGGGGTCAGACCGGTACTCAACACTTGAATGCGTCATTCGCTTCTCGGGGATCTCCAAAGTGCCGATCATTCCAGCCGTGAATCGATTCGCCCTACCAACGGAAGCCGCGACAAGCAATCTCCCGGGCGAAGAGCATTTCCAAGCCGTTTCGGTGGCATCCGTGCTCAAATAGCTGCCAATCCCCGCGTAAGCGTGATAGAATAGGCGGAAGTTGAACCGGCGCGTATCGAATCCCCTTTCTCTCTTTTCGGGAGGCAAGCAGATGGCAATGAGGCTCGAGCGAAACGTTCCGTCCTTCAGGTTCCCTTGCCCTACGCTGAAAACTATCGCCGTGGCAATCCTGACGGTGGCCGTGGCCGGCGTGTCGGCAGCGGCGCCGCCGGGCGCGGAGAAGGAGTCGGCCGCCAGGCCGGCTCCGAAACCGGCGCCTTCGCATGGCGCCGACATGGCTGCCCAATGGCTGTCGATACTGGCCTCCACGGCGGCGCCGAACCTGGAAGGTCTCATCAAGCCGGAGGAGATGGACATGCTCAGCGACAATCTCTGGAAGGCCGCCGGCAACATCGCCAAGTTCGTCGCCGACAATCGCGGCAACGAGACGATTCTCCAGCCCTTGTCCGAGAATTCCGCGGAGTTGTTCTCCGGCAATAAAGCGAAGCTCGATGTGGACAATAACCAAAAGGCCAACCTGCTCTCCAATAACCCGGAAAGCGAGATCGAAGTCGAGCCCTTCTCGGAAAACGACGTTGATCTTCTCTCCCACAACCATCCGAGAATCCTCAGCGGCAACCGCGCAAAGCTGTTTTCGGATGTCAACGTGCTCTCCGGGATAACCGTGAGCGTAACGATCAACATTCAACGCGGCGACGAGCATCCTGACGACGACGACCAGAAAGGCGTCGAGTCGGAATTCCGCCGCCTCGATCGCAACAGCGACGGCAGGATCAGTGCCGAGGAGTTTCGTTCTGCGATGCGGAGCAAGTGAATCTCCCGCTTTACCGGACGCTTCCATTTCTACTGGAGGGTACGCGATATGAGCCGACGCAGCTCCATCTCGATACGATTGCTCGCTCTCGTTTTTGCCACCACGCCGCTGGCGATCCAGTCGCCGGTTTCCCGTTGCGTCCAGGCCCAGTCGCCGCAAGCCGGCGAGATTTCGCCGGCCGAATTCGAGGTCATCGAGGCGATGGACCAGAAGGCGCCGATGCGCGACGGCGTCGAGTTGGTGATCGACGTCTTCCGCCCGCGGGCCGAGGGCAAGTTTCCTGCGATCCTGCAACAAACCCCGTACAACAAGAGCGGTCAGGCGGCGCGGGCCCGGCGTTTCGCTGCGAGGGGGTACGTGGTGGTCAACGCCGATTCGCGCGGCCGCTTCCATTCCGGCGGCCAGTGGGATCCCTTCTCTCCACTACACAAACAAGACGGCTACGACCTGGTGGAGTGGATCGCGGCGCAGCCCTGGTGCAACGGCAACGTCGGCACGTACGGCCTCTCCTACATGGGTTGGGCCCAATGGTGGACCGCCTCGCAGGCGCCGCCGTCGCTGAAGGCCATCGTGCCGGAAGTCGCGCCGCCGGATCACTTCTACAACTGCCCCTATCAGAACGGCATCCTGGTTTGTTGGATGGTTGACTGGGCCGGCACGATGTCCGACCGAGTGCCTTACAGCGCCGCCCCCGGTCCCTACGGCGGCTTCGCGGTCGGACGGGAAGAGGCGTATCGCAGCTTGCCGTATATCGACTTCGACAAAACCCGCCGCTACAAGCCCACCGAGTGGTGGCGGAAGTGGATGATCCAGAACACCGCCGAGGGCGAATACTGGCGTGCCATCGCCTATCAAACACCGCAGAGCTATGCCAAAATCCGAGTCCCCTCACTGGCCATCTCCGGCTGGTTCGACGCCAATTTCCCCGGCACACCGATGAATTACCTCGCCATGAAAGCCCATGGCGCCACCCCGACCGCGCGGCGGCCGAGGATGGTCGTCGGCCCGTGGGAGCACATCGTTAATAGCCGCCGCCAGGCCGCCGGAGTGGACTTCGGCCCCGAGGCGATCATCGACTGGGACGGCTATGTCACACGCTGGTTCGACTATCACTTGAAAGGCCGGCAGAACGGGGTGCTCGACGATCCGCCGGTGCATCTGTTCGTGATGGGACGCAACCAATGGCGCACGGCGGTGGATTGGCCGTTGCCGGAAACCCGCTTCACCACCTACTACTTGCACAGCGCCGGAAAGGCCAACTCGTCGGCCGGCGACGGCAAACTCGAGACCAAGCCGCCCGCCGACCAACCGCCGGACAGCTATCGCTACGACCCCGACGATCCGACCCCCTCGCCTCCCTTTGCCAACGGCCATATCGACGGCCCACGCGACATCAGCGCTTCGGCGGCGCGCCAAGACGTGCTGGTCTACACAACGCCGGAACTGGCGGAGGACGTGGAGATCGTCGGTCCCATCTCCGCGCAGCTCTGGGCTGCCACCAGCGCCGGCGATACCGACTGGATGATCCGCCTCGCCGACGTCCATCCGGACGGCCAGGCTTTGTTCCTGGCCGAAGGGGTGATGCGGGCACGGCATCGCGATCCGGATTGCGGCGGCGCGTTTAATCCCAACCGTCTGAGCACCATCGCGGCGGGCGAAGTCTATCCGTACCGGATCGACTTCTGGCGGCCGACGGCGAACCTCTTCGCCAAGGGGCATCGCATCCGCGTCGAGATTTCCAGCAGCTATTACCCTTACTATCTGCGAAACCTCAACACCGGGCAGGACAACCTCGCGCTGGCTACCCAACCCGTCGTCGCCGAGCAGCGGATCTTTCACGACGCCGAGAAACCGTCGCATATCGTGCTGCCCGTGATCCCGGCGAAAAAATAAACAACGACCCGCCAAGAGGTCCAGAAGCAGAGCAGCCCGGCTGCTGGCCATCCGATTCCCGCAGCGTCTGGCCGTTGCACGATGGTAGCAGCCGGGCTGCTTGATGTTCTGGCGGGTGGTTGAAAGTAAATCGTGTGGTATCCCTTGACAATTCCTCTGCCTCTGTCTACTGTACTAGATAACTATTACAGAAGGCGCAGGCGATGTTCTTCCAGATTGACCCCTCAAACGGGCTGGCAATCTACGATCAAGTCGTCCGGCAAGTGAAGTTTGCCGTGGCGGGTGGCGTGCTCCGAACGGGGGAATTGGTGCCTTCCGTGCGGGAACTGGCGCGCGAGCTCGCCATCAACCCTAATACGGTCGCCCGCGCCTATCGCTGTCTGCAGGACGGTGGCGTGTTGGAGACGGTCCGGGGGCAGGGGCTGGTGGTGACGGCCCAGGCCCGCGAGCGTTGCCTGGCCGACCGATTGCAGCTCATCCGCAGCCGGCTGCAACAGGTTCTTTTGGAAGCGAAACAGAGCCGGCTTGCGCCGGTGGAACTCCGAGCCATCGTCGAGGAAGAACTCCAAGCCGGCTGGCTATTTCCGATCCGCGATCCGACTGTTGAACGTCGGTCAGGCTCACCGGAGTGACCTGCCCAGCGCTGTGCGTCAACTACCCCACCGCAGTATGGTGCAGAGAGGGAGATTGCCTGCAGAATCTGTGGAATCGGTACAGTCTGCCAGTCAAACGGACGATGAGTAGAACACTATGTGGTGCCAGGAGTGCCAACAAGATGTTCCTGCCGTTTTCTCTCGCCAAGAGGGAGGGTATCGCTGTCCGCGCTGCAGCAGTGACTTCTGTGGCAGCCAAACCAAGGCCGTGACGACCAAGGAACAACCGGCGGAAGCAGATCGCTCCGACGCCGTGCTGCCCGATACCCCTCTTGCCTCGCCTCCGGTGTTCGATGATTGGGAACTGGGGGAACAGCTCAAGTATGTCAAGCGGGTGCTCGCGGCGGAGCAGGCCAGCCGCGATCCGCAGCCAGGTGGCTGTCTACGATTCGACCGGCCCCACACATCGGAGAATAATGCCCCCCATTACGGCGATCGAAAAGGTGTTCGTCGCGACGAGGAGGGTTCCAACCCCGCGCGGCTAAGGTCGCTGGTTTGGCCGCTTCTGGCACTCGGTCTGATGACGTTCGTCTGTGGAGGAGTATTGATCGGGTGGTCGCTGGCAACCGGTCGGAGCGAGCTGTGGACAATCGGGATGCCGATCGCCTTGGTCGGCCAAATTGGGCTGTTGACCGGCCTGATTCTTCAGCTTGAAAAGATATGGGAAGATCACCGGGCCGCTACGGCAAAACTCGATCACTTCGATGACGAGTTGCACGATTTGAGAACGACCACGACCTTGCTCGGCACAAGCCATTTTCCATCCGGCAGTTCTTTCTATAGCCACTTTGCCGGCGGCGCCAGCCCGCAGATACTGCTGACCGATCTGAAGAGCCAGCTCGATCTGCTGGCGGTGCAGATCAGCCGCGACGAGAAGTAAAGGCCGGCGTCGAGTTACCTTCCCGGTCGTCTTTGTCGTGAATCGGAGCCTGTCAGCCGCTTTCACGACGGCCTTTTTCCATTGACACTGCCGGGGGCGGCGGTCTACCATGCGACGATGCACTTTGTCGGGGTTTGCGTGGGCTTCGTTGATTGTCGGATGGAAGCGGCGCCGGAAGAACATCTGCGGCGAATTCCGCGGGTTGGGAGGCGATTGATGGTGAAGAAGCTGGCGGTCATTCCGGAACTCTGTTCCGGCAAGAAGGCTACGCTGCCCGATCTGCTCAAGAAGTCGGGGGCCCTGTACAATCTCACTCGCCTGATCAATACGCGACTCGGCATGAGCCGCAAGGACGACAGCCTGCCGTACAAGGTCCGCAAGTGTCCGATTCAGACGGGCGCCACCGCCGGCAAGGCCGTCGACCAGCAGACCTTCGATCGCCTGCTCGATCTTTATTACGAGAAGCGCGGCTGGAGTTCCGACGGCATTCCGGCGGCAGCAACCGCCGCGCAGTTCACCCCCTGACGCGACCGGCGGACGCAACCAAAATCGTTTAACCGCAACGGCCAACGGCCTGCGCGGGATGTGCCGTTGCGGGTTTTGTTGCTACTCCCCGCGCAGGCCGTTGGCCGTTGCGGTTAAACGGGCCAAACATGTGCGCACAGCGTGTAGGAGTTACGGACAAAGACTTCACGGTTCCTTCGAAAGAGTCGTGGGTGGCGTGCAATCCGAAGCGAATCGCCGAACGCTGAAACTCGGGGAGAGCTTCGAGAAGGGACCGAACAGAGAAGAGGAACCCTTATTGGATTCGTAGCGGCAGTACGGGTTCCTCTTCTCTGCCCTTCTTTCCCGACAAGTTGGCGATTCTCGGCTGCGTGGCGGTTTGGTTTGGCGCATTCTGCACAACTCGCCATTCCGCGAAAAAACGTAAAGTACGAATTCCGTGTGTTGCGGGATTGAGATGTGATGGATGTCGAATCTTATCCCGACAGCAGCAACACCCTCGCAATCGAAAAGTAAATGACGATTCCGGTAACGTCCACAAAGGTGGCGACAAACGGGCTGGAGGCGATGCCCGGGTCGATCCCGAGCCGTTTGAAAATCAGAGGCAGCATTGCACCGACGACCGTGCCCCAAAGGCATATCGCGGCGACTGACTCGGCGATCGTCAGCGCCAGCAGCCAGCGATCGGCGTTGCCCAACACGCTCTTCGGCGTCAGCGCCGCTCGCAGGAAGCCGATGGCGCCCAGCGTTAGTCCCAGCGATACTCCCATCAACAACTCGTGCCGGAGCACCCGGCGCCAGTCGCGAGGCGTCACCTGGCCCAGCGCCAACGCTCGCGTGATGAGCGTGGCTGCTTGCGATCCCGAATTGCCGCCGGTGGAGATGCACAAGGGAACGAAAAGACTCAATGCCACGACGGCGGCAATGGCGTTTTCAAAGCTGGCCAGGGCGGTGAAGGTGAGCAGCTCGGCCACGAAGAGACAGGAGAGCCAGCCCGTCCGTTTCCGCCAGACGGTGAAGAAGCCGGCTTCCAGGAAGTTTTCGGCGATCGGCACGACACCGCCCATGCGGTGTGCGTCTTCCGTCGCTTCTTCCACCACCACGTCGATGACGTCGTCGTGCGTGATGATGCCCAGGATGTGATGCTCGTCGTCGACCACGGGGTCGCCGGGAAATCGAAACGCGCCACTTTCCTCGCCACGGTCTCCTGGTCGTCGAGCACGTCGACGGTGACCACTTCGCGCTCGACCAGGTCGCGGACCGGAGTGTCGGGACGGCGCATCGCCGAGAGCAACTGCCGAGCGATCTCCTCCAGGGCCCGTCGGACCGTCAGCCCTTCCCGCAGACGGGCGAAAGCCGTGGTCATCATCGCACCGGCACTGTCGCGAGGATGCGCCTGCAGGCGGCGGACGTCGCGGCGGTCTTCAGCGGGAAGTTCCGAAACCAGCTCCTCGGCCAGGCTCGGCTGGAGATCCTGCAGCAGGTCCACTCGGTCGTCCGGGGGGAGATTGCTGAGGAATTCCCTTGCGTCCTTGCGGTCGATCACTCGCACGATTTCGCTCTGCGCCGCCGGAGTCAAGTAGTTGAAGATTTCGGCCCGCGCGGCGGCATCGGCGTGCTGGAGCACTGCCCACGCTTCTTGAGCCGTGAGGCCCTCCATGAAATCGGCCGTTCTCGCCGGATGGAGCGCCGTACAAAACTCGAGCAGCCCGGCCGCGTCGTCCTCGGCCAGATGCAGCGTATTGATCATGGCCGAGCGGCTCGCAAAACATGTTCCCGTTTTCAGTCGTTGAAACTACCATTTCACGCTCCGGGAAGCGTTCTTGGAAGGCCTCCGTTCGCTTCCTCCAGCCGGAAGAGGCAGGTGCTGTACACAAATTGTTCAGCGAGGCCAGTTTTCAGACTCTAGATGGACCGTCCGGCAGGTGGTATGGCGTAGGCGATAGCGCAGTATCCGAGAGCAGATCCCGCTTGCCGAGCGGGGTCTTGCGTCGTGTCGTGGTTTGCCGGCGCGCAGGTTCTGCTCGGCAAGCAGAACCTACAAGTGCAATCCTGTTCCGGTATGCCGCACCTTAAAGGTAAATGGCCTGGCAACTCGGCACCCCTGGACACCGAACCCTTTGGCTTGGAAAATGCATAATAGAGAAGGATCGCGGCGTTATTCGGGAGTTCGTCCCGAGATACCGCCCGATTCGCCCTTTGGAGAATTCCCATGTTCGGCGTCGGCCCCACGGAACTGCTCATTATCGGCGTGATTGGTCTGTTGTTGTTTGGAAACCGCCTTCCCTCGGTAATGCACTCCCTCGGCAAAAGCCTTACCGAATTCCAGAAAGGACTGCACGAGATCGAAGACGACGTCCGCCGCGATTCCGGTCTGCGCTCCTGACCGCGGTTGGCAATCCAGAAGGGGTTGGGAGTCTTTTTCCGTATCGGCCACCGGCCGAGTTGGAAGTGCCGAACGACGTTGAGGCCGATACGGAAAAAGACTCCCGACCCCTTTGCGTCTTCGCCCGTGTTCAGAATTCCCAGAAGGTCTGAGGCTTGCCGGGGCGGACGCGGCGGCAGAGTTCCACCAGTTCATCGACGGCCGCGAAGATGCGCTCTTCCTGGCTCGCCTCTTCCGCGGTTCGCTCGAGCCGGGCCGCATAAGGGGTGATGTCGTCGAAACCGTGGCTGCCCGCCGCGCCCTTGAGTTGCTGCGCGGTGCGGGCGAGGCGCTCCCAATTGCGGCGGGTTGCCTGGCTTTCGATGGTGCGAATCCGATCGGGCATCCGCTGGACAAATACGTCAACCATATTGCCCAGTTCGGGATCGGTAGCCAGTCGAGAGTAGATCCAGTTGCTGTTCACGGTGCTTCTCCTTCGGTTCTTCTCCGCGCATGGACGAGAAAATCAGATGAGTGTCGCAACGCCGCGCGGGCGTGCGAGGTATCGCTGCTTCACGGCTGCTCATAGGGCCATTCCGCCGTTTTGATGAGAATGCGAGGGCGCGGCGTATCGTGCGATCATTTCCAGAAGCGTGGGCCGATCGATCGGCTTGGTGGCGAAATCATCGCAGCCGGCATCGAGGCACTTCTGGCGGTCGTCGGCCATCGCGTGCGCCGTCAAAGCGACGATCGGCCCCGTGTAGCCTTCGGCGCGCAGATGCCGGGTAGCCGCATAGCCGTCCATCACGGGCATCTGCATGTCCATCAGTATCACGTCGAACGGCTCGCCGCGGTCGCTCGCCGCCAAGGCCGACTCGCAGGCGACCTGCCCATTCTCGGCCAGCGACACCTCGGCCCCGGCCCTCTTCAACAACAGTGCGATCAGCCGCTGGTTGTCGAGCCCGTCTTCGGCCAGCAAGACGCGGCAGTCGAGCGAAACGGAAGCAGAAGTGGACCGTGGCGGCGGCGGCTGCGGCTCTCCTGTCGGCCTGGCAGGATCGGTAAGCAGCCGTACTCCCGTGAAGTCGCCCGTTTCGATCGTCACACGAAACGTGCTTCCCTTACCGGGCGTGCTTTGGACGGCGATGTCGCCGCCGAGCTTTTCCGCCAACCGCTTGCTGATGGTCAGTCCGAGGCCGCTGCCGCCGAATTTTCTCGTCGTCGACGTGTCTGCCTGGCTGAACGGCTGGAAGAGACGGGAAATCTGTTCCGCACTGAGGCCGACGCCCGTATCGGTAATGTCGATGCTGAGGAGCGTCGGTTTCCCGGCAGTTCGCAGCAGGCCGGCAACCACGTGGACCTGGCCGCTCTCGGTGAACTTGATCGCGTTGCCGATCAGGTTAATCAGAATTTGGCGGAACCGGAGCGGGTCGCTCTGAATCACCTCCGGGATCTCGCCGACATAGGCCAGTTCCAAACCTATCTTTTTCGCATCGGCTCGGATCCGCATCAGTGCCAGCACATCGGCCAGCACCTTGGTCGGCGAGCAATCGCTCCGTTCGATGTCGAGCTTGCCGGCCTCGATCTTCGACAAATCGAGGATATCGTTGATCAGTTCGAGAAGGTAATTGCCGTTTCGCTGGATTGTCTGAATCGCGTCAACGCGATGAGAAGAGACAACGCCGACCCCTTCCTCTTCGAGCAGGTAGTCGGCGAATCCGAGAATGGCGGTCATGGGAGTGCGGATCTCGTGACTCATATTGGCCAGAAACTCGCTCTTGGCCCGCGTGGCCGACTCGGCTAATTGGTTGAATTCCTTTAAGGCTCGATTGGAGGATTCCAAGGCGTGCGCGTAGTGTTCAAGATCCTTCTCGTAATGCTTGTGATCCGTGATGTCTTGGAGTTGCTCGACCACCATCGCTACTTCGCCCGCATCGTCCAGAATCGGGATGCCGTTGGCGAGGATCCACCGGCCCAATTCGGGGACGTATTTTTCGATTCGCGCAGGCCGCTTTGTCGCAATAGCAACGGCCATTGCGCATTTTTCGCAGGGAACGCTGCGTCCCAGCAGCTCAAAGCACCTCTTGCCGTGTACCTCGTGGGGCGGTTTTCCGATCAGATCGTATCCGGCCTTGTTGTAAGCGAGGACGGTATGGTCCGGCTCCTGCAATGCCACGATGTCGGGGATTCCGTCGAGGATGGTTTTCAGGAGCCTCTGTTGCTCGCGAAGTTGGAGTTCCGCCCGCTTGCGGTCGGTGATATCGATGTACGCGCCGACGATTCCCCTGATCTCTCTCTCGCTGCCGCGGAAGACGTCTTTAACGAACAAGACCTCGCGATCCTCGCCGTGGCGGTCGCGAATCTTCAATTCATACTCCTGGCGACCGCCGCAGCGGAGCATTTCCAAGTCTTTACGGTGGTATCTTTGAGCATGTTGGTCGGGCCAGAGATCGTCGGCGGTCTTGCCTCGTATTTCGTCGGCGGTCCGACCGGTGAACTCGCTGAATGCCCGATTACAGGAGAGGTAGCGCCCGTCGCTGTCTTTGGTGAATACGGGGACGGGCAGTGCGGAGAGAATCGCCTCGGTGAGGCCAAGCGTTTTTGCCATACGGGTCAGCGCATCCGCGCGGGCCTTCTCGGCGTGGCGCCGGTCGAGATCTTGGCCGAGAAGGCGTGCGATGGTGTCGACCAAGTCCTGCTCATAGGGGAGCAGAAACGGCCTGTCCACCGTGTAGGAAACCGACACATAACCGACGACATCGCCGGCGAGGTGAATGTCCGCACGGAGAGCGGGAGTTTCGCTCTTCACCGTGCCGTCCCGCGAAAATCGCCGGTCGCCAAGATCGATTTCGGGCAACGCGAATTCCGGGGACTGCATCCCCTCGATCAGGCAAAGGACGATGCGGCGGCAAAGCTCGTCGATGGGAGGATGGTTGCGAAACGCCTCACTTACGCGTTGCTGGCACACCAACTCTTTTTCCCGCTCCTGAAGCGACTGCGTCACCTCGAGTTCGTTAGTCAAATCGCGAAAGACGAGCACGGCGCCGACGACAGCTTCATAGGCGTCCTGGACCGGCGCGCAACGGTCGGCGATCCGTCGCTCGGCGCCGTCGCGAGCAATCAGTACGATGTCATGGGCCGATGCGACCGCGCGACGTTCGGCGAGTGCCTGCCAAACCGGGTTCTCCTCCTCCTTTCGTGTTTTCGCACGGAGGATCGAGAAAACCTCGGTCACCATGCGTCCCATTGCTTCCGCTTCGGACCAACCCGTAAGCGTTTCGGCCACCTCGTTCATGGCGATGACGCGGCCGTCGTGGTCGGTGTTGATCACCCCGTCGCCAATCAAACGCAGAGTCGTCGCCAGCCACGCCTCACTTGTCCGGAACGCCTCTTGGTTTCGGTCGCGATAGCGGTCGCCGACTCCACAAAACTGCGAGGTGCTGTCGCTGGAGTCGGTAGTCGCGTCGCGTCGCTCCGGTGTCGGCTGACGTCTATTCATGATCATTGTCTCAATACGCCGGCGCCAGTCCATCCCATTTAGATCTCGACACCGGGCTCTCGACTGTCAACTCTCCGCTGCCTACCCGACGACCTCTCCCAGCACGTTGACCAGCGTGTCGGTCAGTTCTTCCCAGCGGGGTTTGGAGATCTGTGCGGTGGCGCCCACTTGCCGCCCCTTCTTTTCGTTGTCTTTGGAAATCAACGACGAGAACAATACGACAGGCAGGTCTCTTAGGACGGAGTTTTCGCGAATCCGCCGCGTGAGAGAGAATCCGTCCATTCGGGGCATCTCGATGTCGGAGATCACACCGGCCACCGACTTGCGGATCGTGGTCGTCGAATGGGATTGGGCCAGCTCGCCGAGATAGTCCCAGGCTTCCTGTCCATCGCTAAACCCAAGGCGATTCTCATAGCCGGCCTGCGCCAGAGCATCATCGAGCATCCTGCGGATGAGCGGGGAATCGTCGGCAAAGACAACAGGGGGACGGATCGAAGCAGTGATGGCTTCGGATCCGTTTCCGGCAACCTGCTGCGTGGCGCCGTTGATTCCCAACACCGCCCCGATCGCTTCGAAGTCCAACACGGTGACGATCCGTCCTTCGATGAGGATCACTCCGGTCACCGGAGCTTCCATTCCCGGGCAGTGCGGCAGCGGGATGAAATCCTTCCAGGAAACGCGATAAATGCGATCGACGCCCTGGACGCGAAACGCAATCAACTGCTCGTTGAATTCCAGGAGCAACTGCTCTTCTCCCGCTACGGTCTCCGCTTCCTCGCCCCACAGAATCTGTTGCAGGTTGATCAGGGGCACGACGGCATCGCGAACGCGGACTGCGCCGTCGACCGCATCAGGCGACTGCGGCAGGTAGGTCGCATCCTCGTGATTCCGGACTTCCCGCACTTTCGCTACATTCACACCACAGAAATGGCCGGCAACCTTGAAGACGAGGATCTCAACCTCATTCGTGCCCGCTTCAAGTAGGATGCCGTTTTCTACTGAAGAGGGGTTTTTCTTGGTGTTCTTCGCCATTAGCTCTACTCCGTGGAGATACCGATACCCGGGTCAGACAAGAATAGGTCGAAAAGCGTGGTGGGGGCTGGCAAATTATGGTTCATCCGGAATTCGCGTAGGGTGCGAAGCGCATGAGGAGTACCGGTGCCTCTTCTCTGTTGCAGGATGGCCATAACCACATGACAGGCAATCGTTTAGACTCGCCGGTAACAAGAGAAGAGGCACCGGTACTCCCCAGCGAGAATGGAACTTACGCTTGCACCGGATGAACCAAATTCCTGTCGCACGTCCGCCATGCCATGACGCGACTGGCAGAGAAGCACGAACCGATCAACAGCCCGGCTGCTCGCCTGCCGTTTGGCGTTATGCCATCGTTTGACTTGATGGTGGCAGCCGGGCTGCTGGACACGGACTTTCTGTCGGTTACACGAGGGGCATGGTCGAGAGCAAGGTGTGATCGGCAGGTTCTGCTTGCCGAGCAGAACCTCTGGAGCGAGTTCGCGCTGGGCAAGCGGGATCTACGTAAGAAGACGCACGCCCGCGATACCGGCGAGTACGAGCACGAGAATATTGAAGAATCGTTGCGGAATCACGGGCAGCAGGAGGATCCCCAGCACAGAGCCGACGACGACGACCGGCGCGAGCCTCAGATCGAAGGCGAGCGTCGTCGGCGTGATCATCCCCAACGACCAGAATGGCGGAACTTTGGCCGCGTTGACAATCAAGAAGAACCAGGCCGCCGTGCCCATGAACTGCTGCTTCGGCAAACCGGTGGCGATCAGGTAGATGCTCATCACCGGTCCGGCAGCATTTCCTAGCGCGGTGCCGAAGCCTGCCAGAGCGCCCGTTGCGACGACGAACCACCACGCCGCCGGCATGTTTTCCCAGCCGAACCACTTGCGGCCGACTTCCAGCGCGAGTAGAGCCAGAATCAGGCCGCCCAGCAGCGGACGCAATCCCTCGCCGTTGGTTTGCCGAAGGATCAACAGCGCGGGCGCCATCCCGAGCAGTACGTAGGGGAATAACCGCCACAATCGATCCCACTGCGCGTGCCGCCGATAGTAGGCGACGGCAAACACGTCGGCCACCAGCAGCATGGGCAGGATCGCTCCCACGGATAGCTTCGCGTCCCCCTCAAAGGCTTCGACCATCAGCCAGATTGCCGGAATAGCCACGCCCGGCATGCCGGTCTTCGACAGTCCAACGAGGATGGCCGCCGCACCCGCGAACAGCCAACTGTTCAGAGTACACTCCATGACCCCGCCTTAACCGGCGGCCATGGCTTCGGTAAGGATTCGGGCGGTGCTTTCCCGCATGATCCGCGGATCGACCGGCTCGCCGTTGACAAGCCATTGCCGAACCTGCTTGCCCGAGATGAACACCGGCTTTTCGTCTTTGTGGTTCTCCATCAAATCGACGCGGCCCATCGACTCGTAATACGCCGCAAAGCCGACTTTCAACGGCTTGATCTTCAAATCGCCGGCCAGATTGTCAAAAATGTTTTGGGCGTCGAAATCGCCCCAGATCGCGGAACCGTCGTGATAGGGGGCGTCAGCGTGTTTGCGGCCGATGATGATGTCGGTGAAACCGAAGTTCTGCCGATAGATCGCGTGCATCACAGCTTCTTTGGGTCCGCCGTAGAACATCTTGATGTCCAGCCCGAGGAGGATCACGCGATCCGGCACGGATTCGCCTCGCGGTCCCCACAGATCCGGATCGCTGTCGCCCTCCCCCAGGCTGCGATTCTCGATCAGCGCCTCGTAGGTGTGCATGCGGACGTCGGCATGAACGTCGTCCCCCTTGGTCTCGCCGACGAGCGGGTTCAGACAAGCCCCCGCGTTGCAACCGGCCCGCACCAGCGTCTCCAGGCCATAGACCAGGGCGTATTCGTGGGCGCGGTGGAGCGGATTGCGAGTCTGGAAGGCGACGACTCGCTCCCAGCCTTTTTCGGCCAGAAGCCGGCGGACCTCGCGCGGCGAAAGGACGTATTTGCCGAAGGCCGGATTCTTCGGTTGCGGCAACACCTGAATCTTGCCGCCGACGAGATGGGTCTTGTCGGCGTCCTGTCTCAGTACCATGTCGGCGCCGGGATGGTCGGTTCGCTCGGTCAGATAGACTTTGGCCAAGTACTCCATCTTGTCCCAAGGAAAAACGTCGGCGATCTCCAACGTCGCCACAACCTTGCCCGAACTGTTGACAAGGGCCACCTCTTGCCCCGGTCCCAAGGTTCCGGCCGCTTCGGCCGTTACCGGCAACGACATAGGAATGGTCCAGGCATATTTCTTCCCATCTCGCTCGATCACCGACTCATCGAGGACGCGGCGGTATGTAGCCGAATCCATCGGACCGTCCAAGGGGCTCAGACCGCCGTCGCCAAAACGGTAGACGGTCGACAGATCGGCGTCGGAGACCGGCACCTTCGGCAATTGCTTGGCGCGGGCGAGAGTCGCGTCAACCGCTTCGGCAGCGACACAACGGCAAACAGGTTCGGTCAAACCACCATGAGGAGGAACAAGAGCGGCCATTCGGGATCCTTTGTAAAGCAGTGGAGAGTGGAGAATAAAGAGTTTGGAGTGGTTCGTCAAGCATCGGCGGGCAAAAGACGGGCGAGGAATCGACTCGAAGAAGGAGCCACCGCCACCGGAGAGCGCAACGCGAGTTCACGCCAACCAAGCCGAGCGATTGCCCGCCACCTCCGGTCACTCAACTCGTCAGATATAGTACATACGCTCGTCCTGCTCGCGCGCCCGGTCCAGCAACTCGGCGAACGTGATGCCGTTGAGCATTTCCCGCTCGACGGCGGCGACATCGTGCCACGCCTTCATCAATACCTTCACCGCCGGGGAATCGGGTGAAGCGCTGCTCGCCTTCGCCTCGCCGTTGCCGTTGGGCAAACCCTCGATGATCTCCATCACCTCTCCCAGCGAAACGTCGTCCGGCGGTCGAACCAGATGGTAGCCGCCGGCGGCGCCGCGGGTGCTGGCAACCAGTCCGGCGCCTTTGAGTTGCAGCAGGATCTGAACGAGAAACCGCGGGGGAACGTCGTGCCGCTCGGCAATTTTGCGGATGCGAACCGGTTCCCCCGAGCCGAACCGCGACGCCAGTTCCAGCATCGCGATGCAGGCGTATTCGGTCTTTGCCGAGATTTTCATGCGGTTACTCATTTTTCATCTTCCGAGATGTGCAGGCCGCACTCGGTCTTGGCGGTTCCGCTCCATCGGCCCGCGCGTTCGTCCTCTCCGCAGAGCACGGACCGCGTGCAGGGCCAGCAGCCAATGCTTGGATAGCCTCGATCATGCAGTTCATTATACGGAATGCCCTCTTCGAGAATCCGACTCCAGACGTCGTTGCGATTCCAATTGGCCAGGGGGCTGATCTTCACCAGCCCGAACTTCTTATCCCATCCGACAATCGGCGTCCCGGCGCGATACGGGCTTTGATCGCGGCGGATGCCGCTCATCCAGGCATGGTATCCCCGTGCCGCCCGATGCAGCACCGCGATTTTCCGATCCCGACAGCACTGATCCGGATTGCTTTGGTAAACCGGGCCTCCGTGTGCGGCTTCATACTCCGCGACGGACAGTTCCGGACGTTGCAGGTCGACCAGGATCCCGTATTTCTCCGCGATGCGATCCCGCAACTCCAGCGTCTCCTTGAACTGGTAGCCGGTATCCAAGTTGAATACGTAGACGCGCGGATCGATCTTCGCGAGGATCGACAAGATCACGCAGCCTTCAGGTCCGAAGGCGGTGGCCATCGTGAGCTTGGGGAAGTACATCCGCACCGCCCAAGCGATAATTTCTTCCGGAGTCGCATCTTCCAGGCTGGCACTGTACCGCCCGAGCGCCTCCAACTCCTCCGGAGTAGGTGTCCGCGGCGATCCCTCCGAATTCAACGAGGGCAGGTCACCACGTCCGCTTTCGGGAAAAGGCTTTTCCGGCCGCGATTCTCGTCCAGCGTCGGAATAGCAAATTTTACTGCTCATGTTGGATAAATCGCGACTCGTGAAAGGCCAAATTGTTATGACAGGCCACCTGGAGTGGTGGATACTTGAGGCTGCCTAAAATTGTACCTATGTTTGTAAACAAAGTAAACTCCATGCGGGCACTGTTCAATATCGACGGAATAGACCGGTTTCTCCAGCGCACGCGGTTTTGGACGGCAGCGATGAGGGGACTTGACTGCCGGGCGGTCGCCCGGCAGGATGGGCACTAGCTGCGGGGCATTTTGATGAACTGGACACTTTCCGACTTCAACGATGAGGCGCGGCGATGGCGGAGAAGGCTTTTCTGGCGATCGATATGGGCGCGTCGAGCGGCCGACACGTCGTCGGCCGTTTCGATGGCAAGAGACTCCATCTCGACGAAGTCTATCGCTTCGATAACGGCCCGGTCGACGTGGCCGGCAGCCTCCATTGGGACGCCTTAGCCCAGTGGAATCACGTTCGGCAAGGTCTCCGGGCGGCCGGAAGCCGGTACGGGAAGTCGATCATCTCGGTGGGAGTTGACACTTGGGGGGTCGATTTCGGCCTGTTGGGGCGTGGTGACGTTCTGCTGGGCAACCCTTATCACTACCGCGACAGCCGGACGAACGGCATGATTGAAAAAGCATTCTCGATCGTGCCCCGGGAAGAGATTTTCCGCCAGACCGGGCTGCAGTTCATGCAGCTCAATACGCTCTACCAGTTACTGGCGATGAAGTTGTCCGAGTCGCCGCTGCTGGACGTGGCGGAAACGCTCCTGATGGTTCCCGATCTGTTTCACTGGCTGCTCACGGGGCGGAAGTGCAATGAATTCACCGAGGCGACCACCAGCCAATTCTACAACCCGGTGCGGGGGGGGTGGGCCGTCGATCTGCTGGAGAAATTCGGGCTGCCGACCGGCATTCTCGGCGAGGTGGTTCCGCCAGGCACGGATCTTGGCCCCTTGCGTGAGGGCATTGCCACGGAAACGGGCTTGGTGGCCGACGTGGTTCTGCCGGGGACGCACGATACGGCCAGCGCCGTGATGGCGGTGCCGGCGGCCAGCCGCCCGGGCCAGCGCCCCGACTGGTGTTACATTAGCCTCGGCACCTGGGCCTTGATGGGCGTCGAGTCGCCCCGACCGGTGGTCAACGACGCGGTTCTCAAGCTCAATTTCACGAACGAAGGGGGCGTGGGCGACACGTTCCGCCTGTTGAAGAACATCTCGGGGCTGTGGTTGGTGCAGCAGTGCCGGCAGGTGTGGAACCAGGCGGGTCGCGATTGGGACTGGGAAGACCTGAACCGGCTCTCCGCGTCGGCACGGCCTTTGGTCACGTTCATCGATCCCGATGCCCCCGACTTTCTCGCACCCGAGAATATGCCCGAGGCGATTCGGCAGTACGCCGTCAGAACGGGCCAGGCGGCGCCGGAAGATGAAGGCGCCGTGCTGCGGTGCGCCTTGGACAGCATTGCAATGAAATTCCGCCAGGTACTGGCGATGTGCGAGGATTTGGCGGGTGGGCCGATCGAGACCGTGCATATCGTCGGCGGCGGCACGAAGAATCGGCAACTTTGCCAGGCAGCCGCCGACGCCTGCGGCCGACGCGTCCTGGCTGGCCCGGTGGAGGCGACGGCCACGGGCAACATCATGATGCAGGCGGTGGCGGCGGGCGAAGTCGGCGACATCGCCCAAGCCCGCGAGGTGATTCGCGGCAGTTTTCCGGTGCAAGAGTATGAACCTCGCAATACGGCGGCGTGGGACGCGGCGTACGACAGATTCACCCATTCCGCGCGCGGCGGAGAATAATTTCAACCAAGGAGCATGGACATGATCAGAGTCGGCATTGCCGGAATCGGCTTCATGGGGATGACCCATTTCAACGCCTACAAGAAGGTCTCCGACGCGAAGATCGTCGCGATGTGCGAGAAGGATCCGGTGCGACTGTCGGGCGATTGGCGGTCGATCAAGGGGAATTTCGGACCGCAGGGCGAGATCGTCAATCTCGACGCCATGGCCCGCTACTCGGACCTGGAAGAGATGGTCAAGGATCCGAACATCGATATGGTCGACATCTGCCTGCCGCCGCCGTTCCACGCCGACGCGGCAGTAACGGCCTCCAAGGCCGGCAAGCACGTGCTCTGCGAGAAGGCGATTGCTCTGCATCCCGAAGATGCCGACCGTATGGTCGCCGCCGCCGGCGCGGCCGGCAAAATGCTGTTGATCGCGCACGTGCTGCCGTTCGTCCCGGAATACAACTTCGCCTACAAGGCGCTCGTCGACGGAAAGTACGGCAAGTTTCTGGGGGGAAGCTTCAAGCGGGTGATTTCGGATCCGCTTTGGCTGAAAGACTTCTACGATCCCAACGGCTGCGGCGGGCCGATGGTCGATCTGCACATTCACGACGCCCACTTTATCCGCCTGATCTGTGGCATGCCGAAGGCCGTGCGCAGCGTGGGCCGCATGAGGGGCCAGGTGGCCGAGTACTTCACCAGCCAGTTCATTTTCGACGATACCCGGCTGGTGGTGACGGCGACCAGCGGGGTGATCAATCAGCAAGGCCGTCCCTTTACGCACGGCTACGAAATGCACTTTGAGAAGGCGACGTTGGCCTTCGACTCGGGAATGAACTTCCCACTCACCGTCTACGACGATCAGGGCGGCGTGGTTCATCCCGAGTTGGGACCGCCGGACATGCTGGCCGCTTTCCCGCCGGAGTTGAACGAGGCGGTCCAGGCGATTCAAAACAACAGGCCCTCCGCGTTGTTGGACGGTTCGCTCGCCCGCGATGCGCTGGTGCTCTGCCAAAAGCAGACCGAGTCGATCGCGTCGGGACAACCCGTTGCCGTCTGACCTTCTTACGCCCGAGGGGCACGCCTGCGATCCAAAGCCATCGCAGGCGTGCTTCCTCCCTGCTCCCGTTACACACGTGCCCGGCGCTGCAATCCGCGCCACGCGCGTCGCACCTATTTCCGCTACCGGCAGGCGCAAGCGTCGTAACGGGAGCCTGGCGGTTCGTCGCCTGCCGGTCGTAGGGTCTGTAGGGGGAGAATTCTCGTCGGTTTTTTTGACGCTTCCACAAACGTGACCTATAGTGGACTTGGCCGAGGGCTGCGGCCCCGGTTACCTGCCTCGCCGCTGACGGAAAACGCAAAGCGGCGCAAGCGGAGTTCGCGCTTGCGGGGTAGTCGTTGCGCCGCACTGGCGGCGTAAGGATAGAGCATTGGAAGCGACCGACGGTTTCCCCCTAAAATGGACACGATGATGCGACGAAGGATCTCTCCCGTCCGTCTTGCCGTTGCGGCTTTTCTCTCGACGATCTTCCTTTTTGCCGGCAGTGCGCCCGCCCAGACCGCTGCCCCGATGGCGTCGATCGAGAACGCCGAAATCGGCGACATGCTCCGCCGCGGAAGGGAATTGGAACTCGAGCGGCGTTGGGGTGAAGCGGTTGCCTATTACGAAGACGCCGTTCGCCGCTATCCCGATGACGCCGGTCTTCGGCGGCGGTTCGACTTCACGCGGCTTCACTACGACGTCAGCCGCCGCTATATGGACGGCAGCTACCGGAACTTGCTCTCGCAACTTTCTTTCCAACGGGCGCTCGACCTCTATAACGAGGTGACGCTCAAGCTGCAGGCGCACTATGTCGAGATGCCAAAATGGAAAGAACTGGTCGAACGGGGCACCAACTGCTTGGAAGTGGCTCTCAGCGAGTCCGCCTTCCTGGAAACCCATGCCGTGGCGGCGGATGCAGCCAAGGTGGAAAGCTTCCGTCGGGAACTGCGTCAGGTGATTGGAGCAACGCTGGTTCAATCGCGTGCCGATGCCGCAGGAGCCGTCACCACCGCGGGGCAACTTGCCTGGCAACGGATCGGATTGTCGCCCTCAGCCGTCGTACTGGAGTACACGTGCGGCGCGACGAACTCGCTCGACCCCTACACCGCCTATCTCACGCCGGATCAATTAACCGAAGTCTACTCGCAGATCGAGGGAAACTTCGTTGGCCTGGGCGTGGAATTGAAGGCGCAGGACGGCGCGCTATTGATTGTTCGGGTCATTCCGGGCAGCCCGGCCGCCAAGAGCGGCCTGGCTGCGGGCGAGCGGATCACGGCCGTGGATGATCAGCCCACCGCCCAGCACTCGACCGACCAGGCGGCCAACCTGCTCCAGGGCGAAGCCGGAACCGCCGTCACGCTCACCCTGCTGGGAGTCGACAACCGGTCGCGTCGCGTCGCGGTCCGCCGGCAGCGCGTGGAAGTGCCCAGTATCGACAACGTGAAGATCCTTGAAGGGACGGACCAGGTTGGCTACTTGCGGCTGACGTGCTTCCAGAAAACCACGCCGCAGGACTTGGACAACGCCCTCTGGACACTCCACCGAGCCGGCATGAAGAGCCTGATCATGGACCTCCGCGGCAATCCCGGCGGCCTGTTGATTACGGCTGTCGAGGTGGCCGACCGTTTCATTCGAGGCGGTGTGATCGTCTCCACCCACGGTCGCAATCTCCAGGAAGATTTTACCTACTCGGCACACGAGGCGGGCACCTGGCGGGTTCCGCTGGTGGTATTGATCGACCAGGACAGCGCCAGCGCGGCGGAGATCTTTGCCGGCGCGATCCGCGACCACCGCGCGGGCATCGTGGTCGGCACCCGCAGCTATGGCAAAGGCTCCGTACAGGGGATCTTTCCCCTCAATTGCGCGACGGCCGGAGTGCGACTGACGACCGCCAAGTTCTACTCGCCCAACGGCCATCCCTACGCAGGCGTCGGCGTCGAGCCGAACGTCGTCGTGCAGCGGGTAGCTCGCCCTCTGGACGACGGTACACCGAACCGCCTCGATGCCGACGACGACCCGATACTTACGGCGGGAATCCGAGCCGTTCAGCAGCTCCTCGCCCAACGCTAGACGGACTTGCACAATTCCGACAGTTGCCGTTTTCGGTGTGGCACTGCTCAGAGTTGTGGACACGTCGCTCGAAATGGATAACCGATGCAACTCTAAGCAGTCCCGCACGGCTTTTGTTCTGCTCCCGGAACCGTGCCAGGCTATCTCGACGAACGCGGTGAAGAGGTTTGGAGTCCTCCGGCAGAGGCCCCGCTTGCTGAAGCCATCCCCGCGTCGTAAACTGCCGCCAGACCGCTTCACCGCCCGTGACGTTTGTCGGCATCCGGCGGCAGAGAGATTTCGCCCGTACGAGGGGCTCAAAAAGGAGACGGACCGTGTCGTCGCTGAAACGAATCCTAGTCACCGGCGGAGCCGGCTTTCTCGGTTCGCATCTCTGTGAACGTCTGGTCGGCGAGGGGCACGACGTCATCTGCCTCGACAACTTCTTCACCAGCCAGAAGTCGAACGTCGCCCATCTGCTCGACCGGTCCAATTTCGAGCTGGTTCGCCACGACGTCACACTGCCGGTCTTTCTCGAAGTCGACGAGATCTACAACCTCGCTTGCCCCGCCGCGCCCGGGCATTACCAATACAACCCCATCAAGACGTTGAAGACGTCGGTGCTGGGGGCGGTTAATACGCTGGGAATGGCCAAGCGTTGCCGGGCGAAAATCCTGCAGGCTTCCACGAGCGAGATCTACGGCGACCCGGAAGTCCACCCGCAGCCGGAATCGTACCGCGGCGCCGTCAACTCGATCGGCCCGCGAGCTTGCTACGACGAAGGAAAACGGGCCGCCGAGACGCTGTTCATGGACTACCACCGCATGAACGGTGTACGCATCCGGCTGGTGCGGATCTTCAATACCTACGGCCCTCGAATGCATCCTTTCGACGGCCGCGTCATCTCCAACTTCATTCGCCAGGCGTTGACAGGCGAGGACATCACCCTCTTCGGCGACGGAAGTCAGAGCCGCTCGTTCTGTTATCGCGACGACCTCATCGAAGGCATGGTGCGGATGATGAACGCTCCCGACGACCTCATCGGGCCAGTCAATCTCGGCAACCCGGGTGAGTTCACGATCCGGCAACTGGCCGAAATGGTGATCGAAATGACGGGTACGGCGTCCAAGCTGGTGTACTGCCCGCTGCCGGTCGACGATCCCACACAGCGGCAACCGGACATCACCCTCGCTCGGCGGCATCTGGCATGGGAGCCGACCGTGCCGCTTCGCGAAGGGCTGGCCAGGACGATCGAGTGGTTTCGCTCGATCGACATGAGCCACTACCGGCCCCCGACACCGCGGTTCTAGTGCATGACAGCAGGGAATTGAAGCGTCGGAACTATCCATAAATGCCGGCCGCCAAAGGCTGAAGGAATCCGGCCTCGCAGTCACCTGGCCGCGCATTGAGCCTAAGAAGCCCTACCAGGGCCAGCGGTTGCCAGCCGCCGGGCTGGTCTGGATCGGGACGTCGTACTTCCGTCTCGTCCGCAATTTGACCCCGGACTGCTTTTCCGTACCGCATCCGCGAGGTAAGCTTTTCTGGGAGGGGTGTCTCGGTCAGGCGGATTGGCAAAATACGGGGCTACTCGCACAAAAACCGCGGAAATGCGGTAAAATGAGGAAGAAAGTCCACCCGGCAGGGTTGAGCCAGTTGGTTGGGCTGCGATTTCCCGTTTTCCTTTTCGGTGGTTCTTGATACTTTTAACGGGTAAATACCAGGGAGCCTGCTGTGAAGATGCTGATGGCCGCAAGCGAGGCGGTTCCTTTCGCCAAGACCGGCGGGCTGGCCGATGTCTGTGGCGCCCTGCCGGTGGAGTTGGCACGCCTCGGCCACCAGCCGGCCTTGATCCTGCCGGCGTACCGGCAAATCCGCTACAGCGGCCTGCCGATCACTCCGATGGGAATCGATTTTATCGTGCCGATCGGCAGCAAGACGGTCAGCGGTCACCTGCTGCAGTCGAGGCTTCCCGGCACCGACGTGCCGGTCTATTTCGTCCAGCAGGACCACTATTTCGATCGCGAAGAACTGTATCGTCTCAACGGTAAGGACTACACCGACAACTGCGAACGGTTCGTCTTCTTCTCCCGCGCGGTGCTCGAGGCGATCCGCTTGTTGGAACTGCAGGTCGACATCATCCACGTCAACGACTGGCAGACCGGCTTGGTTCCGGCCTTTTTGAAGATCGAGTATCGCGGACTGCCTCGTTATAGAAATACCGCGAGCCTGTTTACCATTCACAACATGGCCTACCAGGGCCAGTTCTGGCACTGGGACATGCTGCTGACCGGTTTGGATTGGAAATACTTCAACTGGCATCAGATGGAGTACTTCGGGAAACTGAACCTGCTGAAGACCGGGCTGGCTTTCGCCGATGCGGTCAGCACCGTCAGTCCGCGCTATGCGCTGGAGATTCAAACCGCGGCGTTCGGCTGCGGTTTGGAGGGGGTTTTGCAGTCGCGTCGCGACACCCTCTACGGTATCCTCAACGGCATCGACGAGGCCGAATGGAATCCGGACACCGACCCGTTGCTGGCGGCGAATTACAACGTCGACACGGCCGCCGAAGGCAAGCGAGTCTGCAAGGCGGCACTGCAGCAAGAGGTTGGATTGCCGCAGCGGGCCGATGTTCCCTTGATCGGGATGATCGGGCGACTGGCTGACCAGAAAGGTTTCGACCTGGTAGCGCAAGTGATTTCGGAATGGGTGGCGCGGAACGACGCCCAATGGATCATCCTCGGCCGAGGCGAACCGATCTACCACGAATTGTTCAAGCAATTGGCCGAGCGGCACCCGGACAAGGTCGCCGTGCGTCTGGAGTTTTCCGATCCGTTGGCACACCGGATCGAGGCCGGCGCCGATATTTTCCTCATGCCCAGCCGCTATGAGCCTTGCGGACTGAACCAATTATACAGCCTCAAGTACGGCACAGTGCCCGTAGTGCGGGAGACGGGCGGTCTGGCCGACACGATCGTCGACGCTGGCGAGCAGACTCTGGCCGCCGGCACGGCCAACGGCTTCAGCTTCCGGGAAGACAACCCATCGGCGTTGAGCGAAACGCTGGCCCGTGCCGTCGATGCCTGGCGGCGGCCTGATCTCTGGCAACGGCTGGTTGCCAACGGCATGCGTGAAGATCGCTCCTGGGCTCGCAGTGCCAGGCAGTACTTGAAGGTGTACGAGCAGATCGTCGCGGGCGTTCGATCTGGCGGCGTGGCCGAATTGGCGTCGGTGTGATATGAACTAAAGGAGTGTTCTTCTCTCGCGTCAGCGCGGGAAGAGAGAAGGAGCGAAGGAGAGCCATGCACGACGTCTCGCTGGCGTTTTTCTGGCACCAGCATCAACCCTACTATCCCGACGACGTCGCGCAGGCGAATCCCATGCCCTGGGTTCGCCTGCACGGCACGAAGGACTACTGGGGGATGGCGATGCTTCTCCGGGAAGTCCCCGAGATGCACGCCACGATCAACCTGGTGCCCAGCCTGCTCCACCAGATGCTCGCCTACACCGAGGGCGGCCATCAGGATCGGCACCTGCAGATATCCCGGTCACCGGCCGACGGCCTGTCCGAGGAGGACGTGCATTACCTCCTCGATAATTTCTTCATGGCCCATCCCGACCAGATGATCCGGCCGTTCAAGCGCTATCAAGAACTGTACCTCAAGCGAGGCTTTTCGGTCGATTCCGCGGAGCGCGCCAGGAAACGATTCTCGAAGCGCGACCTCATCGACCTGGTGTGCTGGTCCAACCTGGCGTGGATCCACCCGCTTGCCTTCGAGACCGATCCGGAATTGGCGGCATTCCAGAAAAAGGGACGATCCTGGAGTGAAGAGGAAAAACAATGGCTGTTGGACAAGCAGCTTGAATTGCTGGGGCAGGTTGTGCCGCTACACCGGGAATTGCAGCAGCGCGGCCAACTCGAACTGACCACGACGCCGTTTTACCACCCGATTCTCCCGCTGCTCTGGGACAAGCGGTTGGCTCGCCGCGCCATGCCGGAGGTGGGGCTTCCGCGAGCAATGGACGGCTACGCCGAGGATGCCAAAGAACACATCCGCCGGGCCATCGAATACCACGAGAAGATTTTCGGGCAGAGGCCGCGCGGGATGTGGCCTTCGGAGGGTTCGGTCTGCCAAGCAGTCGTCGCCCCGATTGCGGAAGCCGGCATCCAGTGGATCGCCACCGACGAGGAGATCCTCTCCTGCTCGACCGATGGCTGGATCTCCCGCGACGGCAACGGATTCCTCCGCAACCCGGAAATGCTCTATCGTCCCTGGCGGGTCGAGGAGGGAGGCCGGCAACTCCAGATGGTCTTCCGCGACCATGCCATGAGCGACCAGATCGGTTTTCACTACCAGCGTTACCTGGCCGATCATGCCGTCGACGATTTTGTCGGAAAGATCGAGGCGATCGGACGGGCCACCCGAGGCAACGCCGGTCACCGGCCGTCGCTGGTGAGCATTATTCTCGACGGGGAGAACTGCTGGGAATACTATCCCAACGCCGGCGTCGATTTCCTCAGAAAACTGTACCGCCGCATCGTTCAGCATCCCAAGATTTCACCGGTGCGGGTCTGCGATTACTTGGCCCACTACCCGGCCACCGACAAGATCGGCCACCTCTTTCCCGGCAGTTGGATTCAGCACAACTTCGGGATCTGGATCGGGCATCCCGAGTGCAATCGAGCCTGGGATCTGCTCGACGAGACCCGCAAGCACCTCGTGGCGGCCGCATGCAGGCGGGCCCGTGAACCGGAGAAGATCGAGCGGGCTTGGGAGGAGCTTTTTATTGCCGAAGGGAGCGATTGGTTCTGGTGGTTCGGCGACTCCCACACCAGCGCGCAGGACGCGCTGTTCGACCGCCTCTTCCGCAAGCATCTCCAGAACGTCTATACCCTGCTGGGCGACCAGCCACCCAGCGAACTGGCTCGTCCGATCAGCCAGGGCTTCCGGCACAAACTGCACACGCTGCCTTCCGGCTTGTTGAAAGTGAAGGTGGACGGCCGCCGAACCTATTTCGAGTGGATCAACTCCGGCCGCTATGCTTGCCGCAGTGGGCGGGGCACCATGAGTATGGCCGAAGAGGGGATTGCCTCGGATCTCTATTTCGGATTCGACACCCAACGACTCTACGTCCGAATCGACGCCCGCGGCGGCCCGGTTCGAGAACGGCTGACGAGTGTCCACAGCGTGCGGGTGCGGTTTTTTCAGCCGGAAGGGTTCGAGATACAAATCACCGATCCGGCCTGTAAGACCCCATCCGCCCGCTTGTACCACGACGAAATCTCGGTCGCCCAATCGGGGGTGGAAGCGGCCGGTGACGCGATCTTCGAATTGGCCGTTCCGTTCTACAGTCTGGCAGTGAAGACCGGCGACCCGGTACATTTCTGCGTGGAATTGCTCCAAGATGCTGTGCCGGTCGAGCGGATACCCAACGAGGGGGCTATCGAGACCGTCGTGCCGTCGCCCGACTATGAGATGATCATGTGGCAAGCATAAACTGACCCAGGAACGATTGATCGACCATGCCCGATTTGCGCAAAGACCCCATCGTCGGCCGCTGGGTGATCGTGGCCAAGAGCCGAGCGAAGCGTCCCCACGACTTTGAATCGTCGCCGCGGCTCCTTGTAGGCCGGTTTTGTCCCTTTTGCGAGGGGAACGAGGATAAGACGCCGGGCGAGATCATCGCCTACCGCAACGCGGGCAGCCATCGCAACCGCGATGGCTGGCGAGTCCGCGTGGTGCCCAATAAGTTCCCCGCCCTTGAGATCGAAGGCGACCTCAACAAGCGGGGCGATGGGATTTACGACACGATGCGAGGGGTCGGAGCCCATGAGGTAATCATTGAGACCCCCAAGCACCTGCTGAGCACCTCCCAACTCTCCGAGGAACAGTTGCGCGAGGTCTTCTGGGTCTATCGCGACCGGCTCGTCGATCTCAAGAAGGATTCGCGGCTGGTTTACGGGATGATCTTCAAGAACGTGGGAGCGGCCGCCGGAGCGTCGCTGGAGCATACCCACAGCCAACTCATCGTGACCCCCATCGTGCCGATCAACGTCTGGGAAGAAATGACCGGCTCGCTGGAGTTCTACAATTATCGCGGTCGCTGCGTCTACTGCGACATGATCCAGCAGGAGTTGGCGACCGAGAAACGGATCGTCCTCGACACCCCCGGTTTCGTCGCCTTTTGCCCCTTCGCCAGCCGCTTTCCCTTCGAGACCTGGGTGTTGCCGAAGGTCCATTCCAGCCACTATGAAAACATCCAAAAGAACGCCGTGGACGAGCTCTCCGGTGTGATGAAGCAGGTGATCGGCAAGATCGAGGCGGCGCTCGACCAGCCGGCCTACAACTATATTATTCACACGGGCCCGTTTGACACCAAGGAACTTGGGCACTATCACTGGCATATCGAGATTATTCCGAGCTTGACGAAAGCAGCCGGTTTTGAGTGGGGCACCGGTTTTTACATCAATCCGGTCACACCGGAAGAAGCGGCGTTGTTCTTGCGGGAAGTGGAATTTGTTGAACTTCCCGAACCACAAAATTTTCCAGCAAGGGGAACTGGATAAACTGGGGTGCGGCTGCCGAATAAGTAAATAATTCCGGGCGGTTTCCACGCGACTCGGGATTCGTCATGCAGCCCTCCCCACGTATACCACTCAGCACGCGACATTATGGCCAATACCATCCGACTTGCCCTGGTTCTCCACAATCACCAGCCTATCGGCAATTTCCACCACGTTTTCGAGCAGGCGTACCAGGAAAGCTACCGGCCCTTTCTCGACGTTTTCTCGCGTTACGAATCGCTGAAGATCGCCCTGCACACCAGCGGCTCACTGATGGAGTGGCTCGATGAGCACCACCCCGAATACGTTGACTCGCTTGCCGAACTGGTTGCCCAGGGGCGGATCGAAATCATCGGCGGGGCGTTCTACGAACCGATCCTGGCGATGCTCCCCTCCCGGGATCGCATCGGCCAGATTCACAGCTACACACAATGGCTGGAGAACCGCCTGGCGGCGCGCGTCCGCGGTATGTGGATTGCTGAACGCGTCTGGGAGCAATCCTTTGCTCGCGACATCGCTTCCGCCGGCATCGAGTACACCGTGTTGGACGACTTCCACTTCCGCTGCGCTGGGCTGACCGAAGCGGACCTTCACGGCTACTATGCCACCGAGGACGACGGCCGTGTCGTTTCGATCTTCCCCGGCAGCGAACGGCTCCGCTACACCATCCCCTTCGCCGATCCCCGGGAAACGATCGAGTATCTCCGCGGCATTGCCCGGCAGCACGACAACGCGGCGGTGGCCTTTGGCGACGACGGCGAGAAGTTCGGCACCTGGCCGGAGACCCACAAACATTGCTACGAGGATCGCTGGCTGGAACGATTCCTCGATGCCTTGGTGGAGAACCAGGACTGGATCCGCGTCACCACCCCAGGCGAAACAATCGACAACGTGCCGCCGCTGGGCAAGATCTACCTGCCCGATTGCAGCTACCGTGAGATGACGGAGTGGGTGTTGCCCGTGCCGCAGCAGGTCGAATACGACCGCGTTTCGCACGAGATCGCCGACGATCCTCGCTGGCCGTCGCTGAAACGGTTCGTCCGCGGCGGAAACTGGCGGAATTTCAAGATCCGCTATCCTGAGGCCGACGAGATGTACTCGCGGATGATGCACGTCAGCCGCCGCCTCCACGACGCCGTCGAGTGCGGCATTGCGGGCGAGTTGATCGAAGAGGCGAGAACGGAACTATACCGCGGTCAGTGCAACTGTAGCTACTGGCATGGTGCGTTCGGCGGCATCTACCTGCCGCATTTGCGCAACGCCGTATATCAGAAGCTGATTCGCGCCGAGAATCTGCTCGAGCGCGCCACCCGCGCCGCGGAAACGTGGATCGAGGTGAAGGCCGACGACTTCAACTTCGACGGCCGTCCGGAAGTTCGACTCGCCAACGACAAGCTGATCGCCTTGATCAATCCCACCGCCGGCGGACACCTGTACGAACTCGACGTCCGCTCGATCACCCACAATCTGCTGGCGACGCTTACCCGGCGACCGGAAGCCTATCACCGCAAAGTTCTGGCCGGCGGCGCCAACGGTAACCAGAACTGCGCCAGCATTCACGAGCGGGTCATCTGCAAGCAAGAGGGGCTCGATCGGCAGATTCAGTACGATCCTTACCCTCGCAAGAGCCTCGTCGACTTGTTCTACGATAACCACGCCACGTTGGAAGCCGTCGCTGCAGGCCAGGCGCCCCAGCGCGGCGATTTCGTCGCCGGCAACTACGAAGCGAGACTCCGGCGCAACCCCGATCGCATCCAGGTGATGCTCGTCCGCGACGGCGCGGCCTTCGGTCTGCCGTTGCGAATTACCAAAGGCGTGACTCTCGATGCCGGCAGTTCCACTCTTCAGATCGCGTATCTGCTGGAAGGACTGCACAACGACATCCCGCTGCATTTCGGCGTTGAAATGAATTTCGCGGGCCTGCCGGCCGGCGCCGACGACCGCTATTTCCACGACCATCACGGCACTCGACTTGGGCAATTCAGCGCAAGTCTTGATTTGAGCGACGTGGAGGGGCTGGGACTTACCGACGAGTGGCTAGGCGTCGACGTTTGCCTGAAATCCTCGCGTCCGACGAACATCTGGGCCTTCCCGGTTCAGAGTGTGAGCCAGTCGGAGGGCGGTTTTGAACTGGTCCACCAGTCGGTGGTCGTTCAGCCGCACTGGTTCGTCGTCCCCGACTCGGAAGGCCGTTGGAGCGTAACGCTCGAAATGGCCGTCGACACGCGTCGGGCAGACAGCCGTATAGAGGAGTCCCAGGCAGTAGCCACCGGCTGATCGATTCTCTACAATCTGGGCAGCTGATTGGAAAGGGGAAAGGGATTTCAAGATAACCGTCTGCTCGCCGGCACGGGACTCACCCGGCGAAACGGCAAGAAGCTCGATTCTCTGCTTCCAGTTGGCCTACTTCGTGGCCAGCGACCGGCGCGTCGGTGGCTCGCTGATGCGGGTTTGCGGCGATACCCGCTTCGCCAAGGGCGCCAGCCCGTACAAGCCGAACGTCGGCATCCAGTTTCGCCACGAGTTCGGCCGGGACGTGCATGTCCCAGGGTTTTGCGTCCACATCGCGCCGGAGGAGTGCTCCCCGGCCGTCGGAATCTGGGGGCCGGACATGGCCTCGCTCACGCAGATCCGCCAGGCGATTGTCGATCATCCGGATCGCTGAGCCGAAGTTTCGCTGCGTCGTCGAACTGGAGGGCGGCAGTCTGAAATCCTCTCGCGGGGATTCCACATATGAATCGCAGCCCAAGCCGCTCGCGGAATTCCCCGACCTTGACGCTAACTCGTACATGTCGCGAACCCGCCGTAGACGTCCATCCATGCCGTACACCAGAGCTTGCAAGGAGCCGGACGGGGATGAATAATGGATGCCGTCATTTGCCCCTCGAGCCTCATGGTTGGAAGGTGTCGTGGCCGAATCATTCGATCCCTACCGCGACTGGCTGAACTTTGCCAGTGGGCAACGGCCGGTAACGCACTACGCTTTGTTCGGGCTGGAACCCCTGGAGAGCGATGCGGACGAGATCCGCAGGGCAATCGCTCAGCTCATGGCAAAGGTTCGCGGCATTCGTCCGGGCAATCGTATGCGGGTGTGGCAGGAGATGATCGATGAGATTTCAACCGCCAAGGCCTGCCTGACCGATCCAGCAGCGAAGGCGGCCTACGATGCCCAACTGAGTGGAAGCCTGGGTATGGCGCGAGCGGCGTCACATCATCCGGGTTGTCCTCGGCCGATTCCCATCGCTCTGCAAAGCTGTCCCACCCCTCAGCCCGCCGATTCCTCTCAGGCTCCTCAGGCATGGCCCGGTCAGCCCGACGTAGCGGCCCGTCCGCCCGAGTACGTCCCCCCAGCGTCCGACTCTGATACAGCCCCGTCCCCGGTGCCCTCTGGGATTGTTGTCAGGCCGGATGCTCGGCTAAGGCGGCGGAACACCTCGATCGCCTATCGGACGTTCAAAGGGCTGTTGTCGTTGCTGGTGTTGCTGGCGATTGGGGTCGGGTTTGTCAAATATCGACGATACCTCAACGACCGGCCTCTCGCTCGCGTTCGGCAACCGGATCCGACAGCCGTCGATACGTCCACAGGACGGCTGCCCGGCCACGATTCCGCGGACACGGCTGCCGAAGAGTTTTTGAAGGTCAGCATGCAAAAGAACCTGACCGAGCTGGTTGCGGCCCTGGCTGCCCGTGACATTTCCGTCGCGGAGGGGTTCATGGATCAAGCCCGGGCCAACGCCTCCTCGCCCGACGATCAGAAGACCGTCGACAAGTACGAGAGACTCTTTGAGGACGTGCGGGAATTCTGGCGGATCATTGGCGATCGCGTGAGCAAGTTTCGGCCTCAGGAAGAGGTGGCCTTGGGCAAAACGCGGATCATCGTCGTCGAGGCCCGGGGCGGACGATTTTCCTTTAGGTATGGCAGAAAGATCTTCGAAGGCCCGATCGAAACCATGCCTACCTGGCTGGTGGTCGTCCTGGCCGACGGCAACCTGGACAGCGACGGTCGATCCAAGGAACTCTACGGCGCGTTCCTGGCCGTCGATCCCGAAGGCGACCGTTCCCGTGCGAGGGCCCTATGGTCCGAGGCCGCCAGCGCGGGCGTCAAGATCGAGGAATCGCTCCCCTCGCTCGACTCGCTGCTGGCAACGCAATCGCAGTCAGCATCGTTCGAACAATAACTTTCCGATTGATGGATGAGCGCTGTAGGGAACACCCTCCGTGGCGTTCCGGAAAGTGCCGAAAGATTCCGCTTTGCCCTCGAACGATGCTGACTATTCAGCCCCTTCGCATTCGGCGACCTTCTCGCGGTAGAACTCCGCGGAAAGCAGGCCTTCGTCGAACAGACGCTCTAATTCCTGTAATCGCCGGGCCACCTGCGCTTTGGTGAATTTCGGTTTCTCGGCCGGGGCCTTTGCCGGCGACGCTGCCGCCGTTGTGTCGGGTTTGCGGCGAGGCTTCGAGTTCTCGCCCGTAAGGTCGACGACCAGGGCCTTCAACTCCTTGGCCGGCACGAGATGTCGCCATAGGAATGCCTGCATCTGGTCCTCCGCCGGCACGGCCTCATAGATGACCCGGTTTGAGCCGATCATCGCACTTCCGTGGACCACCAGGTCGTGCAATCCAGGCGTCACACCCGGGTCGGCCCGGATCGTCAGCCGCACGACCGAGTCGTACTCGCCGATGATCACCGGATCGGCCGAGATTCCCGCGGGCGGGTCGTTGAGATCCACTGTGATCGGCTCAACGAAGCCTTCTTTCCGGTAGACATAGACGCTCAGCGTATCGCTGCCGCCACTGCGCAGAAAGACGCTCGATGGCACCACCCGCAAGGCAAAGTCGGGCCGAGGTCGACTGATCCGCAGACGGTAGACATAATCCGTTCCGCCGCTGCGGGTGGTATCGCCCAAGCGGATTTGATACGTGCCGTCGGCGGGCAGCGTGGTCGTGAAGTAGGAATCGGCGTAGCGGGTGTTCGTTCCGGCCTCCGGGTCGTCGCTGTCGTCGTTCACCGCCAACAGCTTGCCCTGCGCATCGGTAAGCGTCAGCAGGCTGTCCAGCATGGAATTGAGCCGCCGGGCCTTGACCTCGGCGACGATCGTTTCGCCTTCGCGCCCACTGAACTGGAACACGTCCCAATCGTCGGCCACGTCGATGCGGCCATTGACGATCACGGGAAGTTCGACCTTCTGGGCGTGTTCCGGGTCGTTGTTGGGCTCCGTTTCATTACACTCCGGCAGCGTGTCCGGAGCGAACAGCACGCGGTTGGACTCCCGGTCGTTCTTCGTCGCCTTGAGGACGTGATATCCCGTCTCCGAATCTTCGATCGGGGAACTCAAGACGGCCCCATCGATATTCCAGCCCTCGACTTCGATGGGCGGCGAAGTGCCGAACTTCGCTCCCAACGGAAAGATGCTCGTCACCAGCGGCGACTCGTCGATGGTCACGCGATAGACGAAATCCTCCCGCCCGCGATAGATCGCGTCATTGATCGCCAAGACATACTCGCCGTCCTTGGGCACATCGAACATGATCAGCGGATCGGGGTTGAAGTAGAAGCGGTCGTTGTAGGCTACCTCCTTGCCCCGGGCGTCGTAAAGGGCCAGCACGGGTTCGAACCAGCCGGGAACGGCATCGGCGATGAACGGCACCAACTCCCGCGCGGAGGTCGAAATCACCAGCCGTCGGCCATACTGGGCCTTGAAGCGATAGCGATGCACTTCGCCCGACGCGATCTGGCCATTCACCGTGCAGGGCACGGTAATGGGACGCTCGGCCTCATTGTCGCCCCGCCTCCGCAGGGCGAGCGCCTCTTTGCCGAGAACCTGCTGCTCGCCGGTAAGCATCGGCGCGCGGCTGACTTCCGGCAATTGGCCGACGTGGAAGACCATCGGGTTCGACGGGCCGCGGTCGCCGATGATCCGCAACTCGCGCTTGCCGGGCGGTGCGTCGGGGGTAAAGGTGATGTCGGCGATCACGAGGCTCGATATCGCTGCGCAGGCCGGCCGCTGCACGTATTCGGCCATCCGGGTGCGAATCTGGATGACCGTGCCCAGGATCTCCGGGTCGATGCCTAACTTCTGCGGGTCGATTGTCGAACGCGTATTCTTAACTCCCAGGGCGTTAAGACGCGACAACATTTCCTGGCTCACCACCGGCACGTCCGCGTCCGCCATCGTATCGGGCGTTTCGGTGGCTTCCATGAGCATCTCCCACTTGGCCTTCGGCACACGACCCTTGAACGCGTCCAGTTGTTCCCTTAATAGGGTTACGTCCTGAGTGCCCAGTTTCCGGAGATACGCGACGACCTTTCCGGAGACACCCTTGCCGGTGACAATGACGTCATTGACGCCGTCGAGGTTTTGCCCCCCAAGCTTGATCCGGACTGTCGTGCCTTGTTGTCCGCCAGCCGGGTAGACATATCCGAGGTAGGGCCGGACCTGGGCACTGGCCGCCGCAGCCATCGCCAGCGCCGCGGCCATGGCCAGCAGCGCTCGTCGCTTTGCGCTGCGTAACTGTTCACGGGGCGGCCGGGGACCGGTCCATTTTTCGGCCGATCGACATGTCTTGTCAGCAAAGACGCTGGCCGAAAACATGGACATGTCCCCTTTCTCCCCGCCCCGTGAACGGTTACGTGCGCTGCTCATAAGATGGCTCCGCTGTTTGCGCGATCGCTACATGATTTCGGTCAATAGTCCGGCCGACTTCACGTTCTCCGAATCGGGGGGCAGAACCGAGGTGTCGTCGCCCATCGGATGCGGCAGTTTCGCCTTGGCGTCGATGCCCGCCAACTGGTAGATGCTTCCCAGCAGGTCGACCGGATAGACGGGGCGGTCCTGGACCTCTTCGCCCTTGGCGTCGGACGAGCCGACAACCTGGCCGCCTTTGAACCCGCCGCCGGCCACCAGGACGCTGAACACGTTGCCGTAATGGTTCCGACCGCCGTTCCAGGGCGGCTGATAATCCACCTTGGGACCGCGGCCGAACTCGCCGCAGCACCAGACGAGCGTGCTTTCCAGCAGGCCGCGCTGCTGCAAATCCTCAAGCAACGCCGCGAGCCCTTGGTCCAACTGCGGACACTGCCGGCGCATGGTCGGGAAGTGGTCCTTGTGCGTGTCCCAGCCGGCCGGATAATTGATGACGATGTACGGGACGCCCACCTCGGCAAGTCGCCGGGTTACGAGGCATTCCTGTCCGAACGTGTTCCGCCCGTAGCGATCCCGCAATTCCGCCTCTTCCGTCGAGAGATCGAACACCTCTTTGCCCTTGCCCAGGATCAACTCGTAGGCGGCGTCCTTGGCCTCCTCGGCGTCGGCGATCCGCGGGTTGGTCTTCAGCAGGATCTGTTTCATGCTGTCCAGCCTCTCCAACAGATTGCGGCGGCCCTGCTGACGTTGGTCGGTAATGCCGCGGGCGACGATGCCTTCGACTTCGAAACGCGGACTGTTCGGGTCGCCGCCGGTGGCGAACGGCTTGTACATCGGCCCCAGGAAGCCCTCCTCGGAGAACCGCCCTTGCGGCGAGGTCAGCACGACGTAGGGCGGAATCAGGCCTTGGTAGGTTTCGCGTTTGGCCAGCGCAAAGACGGCCCCCACGCTCGGATAGGAAATCCGCTCGCCCGGCGGGTGCCCCGTCTGCATCAGGTAGGCGGCCGTCTCGTGCCCGTTGTTCCGATGGGTCATGCTGCGGATGAGAGAATACTTGTCCGCCTGCTTCGCCAACAGGGGAAACAGGGCCCCCAGCCGGATGCCGCTGACGTTTGTATCGACGGTGTCTTTGAAGTCGCCCGTGTATTCGCGGCCTGAGTCGGGCTTGGGATCCCAGGTGTCGTTATGCGACATGCCGCCCCACAGGAAGATCTGGATGACCGATTTGGCTTTGGCGGGCAGCGCCTTCTCGCCAGCCGCGGTCTTCGATGCCTTCTCGTCGGCCGCATGGGCCGACGATCCGAGATGGCCGGCCAGCGCCAAGGTTGCCGCCCCTGTAACACCCCGGCGGAGCGCCTCGCGCCGAGAAACCCTTGCTGACTGGTCACCATGCTGGTTCACGATCAGTTCTCCCGATTGAAGTGGACAACAGATTTGTCTTCGAACAGGCTCGCAGTACGGTTTTGGGAAACAATCTTCTATGAGGCTTTGAAGCGAGTTCTAGTGCCGAAACTGAAACTCGGTGCTGTTGATCAGGGCCCAAGCAATGTCGATCGCATTATCGCGGCGCTGCGCCTCGCTCATCTTCGGCAGCCTGCCCCGCACGGGCTGGCCGCCGGGGGAACCGGGCTTGTCCGCGACGTTGAGAAACAAGTACTCCATAATAGACGCCTTTTCCACGTCGGTCGGGTAACGCGAGAGGATCGTCAGGTAAAGCTCGTCGAGGATCTCGTCCAGCGTCCGATCGCCGGCGGTGAGCTTTGCCATCCACGTACCCGATTCCAACTTGGTCTGGATATGGCTGGAGTTCAACAGGTGCCGCCACTGGGCCGCCAGCGCCTTGGTGGGCCGCTCGTTGGCCAGGCCGGTAGCCCGCGCCGACCGGCCGAACAGGGCTAGGAAGGGGCTCGTGATGCTGCCGTCGGCGATCGCAATGGCCGACATGCTGGTCGGAATGTAGGTAAACGGCTCGGGAATCGCGCTGGTGTAAAGATCCGTCGTGCCGGTCACCTTGTTGATGGCGTCGATCAGCACCTCGGCGTCCAGTCGCCGCACAATGTAGCAGCCGAAATATTCTTCCACCTTGGGGTTCTTCATCCGTCGCAGCGGCGACGACTGGTAGGTTCTGGAATTCAGGATCAACCGATAAATCGTCTTCATGTCGTAGCCGCTCTTGACGAACTCCTCCTCCAGGTAGCTCAGCAGTTCGGGAATGACAGGAGGGTTGTCGTCGCGGATGTCGTCCGGCTCTTCGATAATGCCGCGTCCCAGCAACCAGGCCCAGATACGATTGACCAGGTTTTTGGCAAACCACGGATTCTCCGCGCGGATGAGCCAATCGGCAAAGACGTCGCGAGGATCGCGGTCCGGCGGGATGGTGATCTCTTTCCCGTCGGGAAACACGGCCTTCAAAGGCGCCGGCGACGGCAACGCGACCGCGGGCTCCGCCGGGCCGAAGCCGGCGACTAGTTGTTCCAGTGTGACTTCCGCAGGCGCCAGCGCGGCCTTGCCCGGCACCACGCTGCCGGGGATCGTACTCAGGTGAAAGGGATCCCAGAAGACGACTTGTTCTTTCCATTCGGCCGTGGGCTTGTAGCCGACCTGCGAAAAGAAGGCCGCCAGGCCCTCCCGCCGCTCCGCCGGCCACGACTCGATCCGCGATCCCATCAACGTCAGAGCCACGGCCGCCGCGATGCCGTCGGGTGTCCGGCTCGGGATCGCCCGGTAGAAGTTGACCTGACCGATGCGGAAATTGCTGCCGCTGGACGTAAGCAGTTCCCGAACGAACTTGTCGTACGGCTTGTTGGCGGTTAACGAACTATGCACCCAGCGGTGATAGGCCCGGGCCGCATTGGGCCAAAGATTTACCGGGAACTCGGCCTTGATCCGCAGCACGTCGGCCCACCTCATCGACCAGTAATCGGCGAATTCGTCCCGTTGGAGCAGCCGGTCGATCAACAGCCGGCGCTTATTCTTTACGTCCTTGTCGTCGAGGAAAGTGCGGGCTTCTTCGGCGGTAGGCAGCGTGCCGATCACGTCGAGATAGACGCGGCGGACGAACACCCCGTCGGAGCAGAACGTCGGGCGGATATTCATCGAGGCCAGCTTCTGGACGACGATCTTGTCGATGGTAGAATCCAGGGCCGGTTGATTCGAGGTCTCGAAGATTCTCTCCTGTACCCTCGGCTGCGCCGCGTAACTGACTGCGGCCATAAGAAGCACGCCCGCGGCGACCACCCATGTCGTTTTCAGCATGGTTCTACAGCTCCAAACAAAGGCCGGTATCTGCCCACCTATGCCTATTAGAAACCCCGTACGGGTTTGCCGTCAAGATCGGTGTCGCCAATAGCAGCGTGAGCAAAAAACAGCCCGTTCAGCGCCAGTGCATCATGCTCTCCCTCTATGAATGCAATTGGCAGGTTACGCTTGCCGAGCGGAACCTGCGCGCCGGCAGACCGCAACGCCACGCCAGACCCCGCTCGGCACGCGGGATCTACCACGCCGGTCTCACGACGCCAACGCGGCGCTGTGGGCGTGGATCTTCGCGATCGCTTCGATGATGCAGTCGATCGCGCTGCGATCGGCCAAGAGGAGGGTGTTGGAAAGGACAACCGTTGTTTCACAAACCTGCTTGTTGCCTTTCAATTCCTGGAAGCCGTCGCGATAGGTCTTCAGCCGCTCGGCCGGGAACAATCGCTGGAAACCTCGTGAGGTGATTGCTTCATCGAGCACGCCGTCGTAATACTGCTCGTCGTAGCCGCCGCCGCAGGGAACGCCTTCGGCCCGCAGCGCGCGAATGAAGTCGTCGCGCGTCAGTCCGTTGAACTGGGCCGCGTCGTATCGGATCGGGAAGAGATGCCAGACGGCCCGGCTATTCTCCGGCAACCGCGCCGGCAGGACGCCGGGAATCTGTTTGAGGCCCGCCGCCAGATGGTCGGCGCTTTCGCGGCGCCGCCCGGTCTCCTCGCGGAGTGCGTCGAACTGTTGCAAAAGCATGGCGGCCTGATATTGGGTCATCCGGCAATTGGTGCCGTGGCTGAAACAGCCTTTGCCCTGAAAGGTTCCAAAGGCCCGGCCGCAGTTGTGGTAGGCATGACAACGGTCCAGCAACTCGTCGCTATTGCCGGTGATCGCCCCGCCTTCACCGGAGGGAAGGTGCTTGGAGTTCTGGAAACTAAAACAGCCCAGGTCCGCCAGCGTGCCGCACTTGCGGCCCTGATACTCCGCCAACCATGCCTGGCAGGCATCTTCGACGACGGCGAGGTTGTGCTTCTTGGCGATGGTGTTGATCGCATTCATATCGCACGGCATGCCGTAGATATGCACTGGGACGATAGCGCGGGTGCGGTCGGTGATCCGGCTCTCGATCGAGGCCGGATCCATCGTCAGCGTCGCCGGATCGGTGTCGGCAAATACCGGCAGGGCCTTGTGGTTGAGCACCGCGCTATAGGTGGCGATGAAGGTGAACGGCGAGACGATCACCTCGTCGCCGGCATCCACGCCCATGACATGCAAGGCGGTCACCAGCGCCGTGGTCCCGCTGGCGGTGGCCACGCAGCGTTTGGCCCCCAGCAAGTCGGCGTAGCCCGCCTCAAAGTCGGCCGTCTGCCCGCCGCCGCCGGACCATCGCCCGCTCCGCAACACATCGAGAATCCGCGGCTCCCACGACCGGCTCCAATGAGGCCATTTCGGCCAACTGCCCGTGTATGCCGGCGTGCCACCGAGACGCGCCGGCTTGTTCGCCTTGGAGGCCAGCGCGGCCGGCAAACGGCGGCCGCCCAACCAGGTCAAGGCGGCCGAGCCGGCCGCGACGGCTCGAACAAAACTGCGTCGTGTCAGATCGGGTCGCATGGCGTTGTATCCTCCGGAGCGTGTTCTGTGAGGGAACCTATGCGGTATGCATGGCCGAATAGACCTTCCGGATGGCGCGAACGATGTCGCTCAAGTCCTCCTCGCTGAAGTTGGGATCCATGATCACGCCGCCGAAGCGGCCGATAATGTCGATAGTCCGCGGGCAGCACTCGCTCCCATAACGGATCGCCTTGCCCTGCGGGCTCTGGAACGACGGCCAATCGGGATGGACGGTGACTTTGTTTTCGATCCGTGCATCGACCGGGAGGATGACCGAACCGCCGGGGCCTGAAGCGGCGATTCCCTCGGCTCGCAACGCGCGGAGGAAGCGATCACGTCGGTCGCGGTCGCCATGGTCGAGAAAAATGGTCACGCCTAAGTCACCGTCGACGTCGGCGGTCTTTCGCAGTTTCAGGCCGGGCAGATCGGCGATGCCCTCGCGGACCTTGCGGGCATTGGCGCGGAGTTTGGAACAGATGGTTTCCAGTTTCTGGACCTGTCCTTTCAGTACCGCTCCGGTGAACTCGTTCATGCGGAAATTGCAGGCGGCGAAAGCGGCCAATATGCCCCCCTTGAATTCCTCGGAGTAGGGCGGTCGGATCACGCCCACGTCGTGGAAACGGATGGCCCGCTCGAAGCACTTGGCGTCGTTGCTGACCACGGCGCCCCCCTCGCCGGCCGTGATGGTCTTGCTGAGTTGGAAGCTGTTGATGCCGATGTCGCCGATCGAGCCCAGATACTTCCCTTTGTAACGGCCTCCCACGCACTGGGAAAAATCTTCCAGCACGAGGAGCTTGTGCTTGCGGGCGATTTCCATGATCGGATCCATGTCGGCAACGCCCCCTTGGAGGCTGCACGGGATGATCGCCTTGGTCCGCGGGGTGATGCGGTGCTCGATATCTTGCGGATCGATGGCCAACGACTCATCGATTTCGGCGAATACCGGCAGGCCGCCGGCAAGGACGATGGCGTCGTAGTCGGCGTACCAGGTCCAGGCGGGGAGAATCACTTCGTCGCCGGGCCCGATCTCCAGGGCGGCCATGGCGGTGTACAGTGCCGTTGTTCCGGAAGTGACTCCCAGGGCGTGCTTAACCCCGAGGCGCTGGGCATAGGCCTTCTCGAACTGCAGGGACTTCGAGCCTTCGCCGCGCCAACGAAACGGTGATTTCGATTCGAGAACTTCCAGCAGTTCCTGCTTCTCGACGTCGTCGTAAAACTGCGGCCCGTAAGGTTGGGAGTGAAGCACGTTCTTTCGGACCGGCGTCCCTCCGTCGATCGCGAGCTTCTCCGCGGCCTCGCCGCCGAGCAAGCCGCGACTGCCAAGAGACCCGGCGAGCATCGACGCGGCGCCAACGGTCGCCAGAAACTCGCGACGGTTCTTCATCGGCTCGTTCATCGGACTTTCCTTTCAAAGAGAGGAGGGACTATCTCACACCGCGTAATGCCAGGCCACCTTTCGGACCGCCTCGGCGATGCCCAATATAGACTCCTCCGTCATGTATTCATAGATAGGAGTCATCCTTCCAATCGCACGTTCCAATACGCTTCGCTGACAAATCTTGCCCAGCTCTCCAGGCGTACGTCGCGCGATGCATACAGTGGCTGCCAGGCGGGACGGCTGGGCCGCTTCCGCAGTCGCATTCCGGCCTGATCCGGAGTGCGATCGGCCTTGCGTTTGTTGCACTCCACACATGCCAGCACACAGTTCTCCCAGGTCGACGCTCCACCCTGCGCCCGCGGCACCACATGGTCGATGGTCAGCAGTTCCGGTCCCGGCTGCAGGCCGCAGTACTGGCACGCGTAGCGATCTCGCTTGAACAGGTTCCGGCGGCTAAACGTAACGATGGCCGTCGGCACGCCTTCATAGCGAGTGAGAACAACCACTTCCGGCGCTCGCAGCCGCATGGTTACGGCGCGAATGATGCGATCATGCTCTCGGGGGAGTAGCCGCGACCAGTCCTCCCAGCCGTAGGTCTGAAAGCTCTCGGGATCGACGACACGCGCCGTATCCTGGAACACCATCACCAGCGCACGTGCCACGGTTGCTACGTGTACCGGTTGCCAGTTGCGGTTGAGCACCAGGGTTGGGTGCTGCAATACCGTAGCAGACATAAATCCCTCGTAGCGGGGGGTGGAAGGATCCAGCCGTTATTATAATCCATTCCCTGCACCGCCCGCCAGAACCCCGTGCCGACGTGGCTTGATTTTCAACCGGCCCTCTTGCGTGATCAGCCCGGTTGCTGGGAGCAGCCGGGCTGAGCACGGGTTTCGGCGGGTGTTTTCAGTCCGACTCGACTGCTCGACGATCGAGTCGGACGCTAAGGCCGGCCGCTTGCTGTCGCGGCAGTCCGCGGGAAGCGTACCAGGAAACCCACTCGAGCATGGACCGCTCAGCTTTTGGGAACGCCGGCCGAAGTTCTGTCTGCTTTCGAGGCCGATGAATGGCTCTATCTACTAAATGGCCCGAAAGGCCGTTTCCAGGAAAAGAGTTTCGACAAATTTTCGGAAATGTTCCGCCAGGGCCTTGCGCATCCTGCCACGGTGCCAGTTGCTACTTGCATGAAATTGGGGGTAGTGGCCATTCCGCGGGGCCGACGGAGCGGCTAGAATCGGCAGGGGATTGGGTGTGAGCAAGTACATCAGGCTTTCCAGCCTGACACGGCGCCACAAGCGCTCGCTCCATCATGGACCAGTGTTTTTGGTCAGGCTCGAAAGCCTGACGTACTTTGGAGATCAATCTCGTGTTGGAACCACAGGCAGCGGGCATTGGCGGGACGGAATCGAAAACCCAACAGCTTTACCGACGGGCGAAGATGCGGATCCCCGGCGGTACACAATTGCTCAGCAAGCGGCCCGAGATGTTTGCGCCCGACCAGTGGCCGGCTTACTTTCGCGAGGCGCGTGGCTGCGAGGTGGTCGACCTGGACGGCCGCCGATACCTCGACATGGCGATTATGGGCGTCAGTGCCTGCCTGCTGGGCTATAACGATCCGGACGTTACCGAGGCGGTCGTGCGACGGGTGCAGTCCGGGTCGATGTGTACCCTCAACAGCCCCGAGGAGGTCGAACTGGCGGATCTGCTCCTCGAATTACATCCCTGGGCGGAAAAGGTTCGCTATGCGCGGACCGGTGGCGAGTCGATGACCATTGCCGTTCGCATCGCCCGCGCGGCGACGGGGCGAGACCGGTTGGCCTTCTGCGGTTATCACGGCTGGCACGACTGGTATTTGGCCGCAAACCGCGTTTCCGGCCGCAAGGACGACCCGCTCCGAGGGCATCTGCTGCCGGGGCTGCCGGTCAATGGAGTTCCATCGCAACTGGCCGACACCGCCCTCCCGTTCCCCTACAACGACCTCGATCGACTTAAAACGATCTTGGAACGCTTCCCGGGGGAAATCGCCGCCGTGGTGATGGAGCCAACCCGGGCCACGCCGCCCGAAGCGGGTTTTCTAGAGGGGGTCCGCCGGCAGTGCGACCGCGCCGGCGCGGTTTTGGTCTTCGACGAGATCTCAATCGGCTGGCGGTTGGCGCTCGGCGGAGCGCACCTTCGCTACGAGGTCGATCCGGACATCGCCGTGTTTGCCAAGGCCATCGGCAACGGCCATCCGATGGGCGCTATTATCGGCCGGGCAGGGGTGATGCAAGCCGCGCAGGAATCTTTTATCTCCAGCACGTACTGGACCGAAGGGGTCGGCCCGACCGCCGCCTTGGCCACAATCCACAAGATGCAGCGGATCGACGTTCGCAGCCATGTCGCGGAGATCGGTACCCAATGGCGCGAGGGTATGCGAAAACTGGCCGAAACGCACAACGTGCCGCTGACGTTTTCCGGGCATCCCGCGCTGACCACCATCGGATTCGACCATCCCGAAGCCTTGGCGCTCCAGACACTTCTCACGGTGCGTATGCTCGATGCGGGAATCCTCGCGGGCGGGCAATTCAGCGCGTGCCTGGCCCACACTCCGGAACACGTCGAGCGTTATCTCGCTGCGGCCGATCGGATTTTCCCGGAGTTGGCCGAAGCGACTCACCGCGGCGATATCGCCGCCAGGATCGGCGGGCCGATCCGCCACAGCGGGTTTGCGCGACTGGCGTGAGGCAGCGGAAAGGCGTCGGTTCTCAGCAGACCGGCTGCTCCAAGCAGCCGGGCTGCTAGAACTATTCACGCGTTTGGCTTACGGAACTGCGACCGGTACACAGCTTCGCCATGAAGCCTCATCCGCCGTTCGAAATGCGTGCGGTAGTCCAGGTCGTTCTCGGCGGGTCGCTCCGGCACCTGCAGTGGTCCTTCCAAGCGAGTCTGCTCGGCCAGTAGTGCAAGGGTGGTGGTGAAATACTCTTCGACGTCGGTCCAGAAGTGGAGCGTGCCGCCGGGTTCGAGAACCCGCTGGACATCACGAACGAACGAGTCGCGCATCACGCGCCGTCGCCTGTGACGCTTCTTCCACCACGGATCGGGAAAGTAGACATGGACGGCTCGGATCGCCTCGCTCGGCAGAACCTCGGCGAAGACTCGCAGCGCATCGCCCGCGACGACCACGGCGTTGCCCAGTCCGCGCCGGGCCAAACCGGCGGCGGCGAAGCGCGCGAACTTCTGGGTGATCTCGATGCCGAGGTAATTCACGTCCGCGACCGCCTCCGCCGCACACCGGAGAAAAAGGCCCTTGCCGCTTCCGACCTCCACCTCCAGCGGGGCGGGGCGTCCAAAGATCTGGTCGGCGTTCCAGGGTTGGGGAAGCTCGTCGAACGTCTTGAGATGGCGGGAAAGATCGATATCAGGATCGATCTTGCGAAGGGCGCGGCGTCCCATGACGCGGTTCTCCGGTTACTCGGCAATGAGCGGCTATACGTGACGGAACCAAGTGGATCAGCAATCCGCATCTCGATCCAAGGGCGGTTGACGGCGCGGTCGGCGATCCTCGCCGGCGACCGAGGCGACGATCGGCATCAGAAGCGCGCCGGCCACAAAGCCGCCGATGTGAGCCCACCAGGCGACGCCTGCCTCCTGGCCCTGGGCGCTGGACAACAACTGCCCGGCGAACCAGACACCGAGCACCAGCAGGGCAGGTACGTCGATGACGGTAATGAAGATGAACAGAAAAACCAGGGTGTGGACTCTTGCCCAAGGCCACGTTACGGCATAGGCGCCAAGGATCGCGGCGATGGCCCCGCTCGCCCCGACAACGGGAATGGTGCTCGATGGCTCGACGAACCAGTGGCTCAACGTCGCAAGCAGACCTCCAGCCAAATAAAACAGGAGGAACGGAATGTGCCCGAGCCGATCTTCGACATTGTTGCCGAAGATCCAAAGGAACCACATGTTGCCGATCAAGTGAAGCCAACCGCCATGAAGGAACATGCAGGTGAGCATCGAGAGGAGAATCTGCCGCGGCTCGGGAGGCAGATCGTACGGTTGCTCGACTTGAACGATCTGGCCGAACTGGTTGACAGCCAGCCCTTGGAGTTTAACGGAGATCGGCCTTGCCTCGACGAGCTGACCGATTCTCGCCGGCACAAACCCGCGCCGGTAGACGAGCATCTGCTGTTCCATCGGCCCCAGCGCGATCATCATCAGAAAGGCGAGGACATTGATGGCCACGATCGCATACGTTACCACCGGAGTGCGTAGGGTGGGATTGTCGTCGTGGAAGGGGAGAAACATCGGCGACCCGATATGTCGGCAGCGGCTGGCAACTCCAGCGATTCCCGAACCGTTTAGGACTCCGCACCCTTGAGAAGATCCGCGGAGAAGGGAATTCCGAGAACGATTCCGTCGCAGACCATTTCCCCGCGGACGAAACACTGAAACTGGGCGATCAGCATGGCTCGGCGTGCCCGCAACAGGTTCACCGCGATCACAAAACGCTCTCCAGGCCGCACGATGCCGCGAAAACGGACGTCTTTCAGTCCGCCAAAGCCGATCATCTCGGCATCCATCAACTTAAACTTGCGGGCGCAGTAGCTCGCCAGTTGTGCGGCGGCTTCGCACATGACCACTCCGGGCATGATCGGAACACCCGGCATGTGGCCTCTGACCCAGAACTCGTCGGGGCCGAGGTCTTTGTAGCCGACGCAGATATTCCGCTGCCGATCCTCATGGCATATGGCGGTCAACTGCTCCATTTCGTGCCGCTGTGGGTTGTAACGGCGGATCTCCTCGATGTCGGCAACGACTGTGTTGACATCGTACTGGGAAGGATCGAGGATCAAGTCTTTCTTGGACACGCCAAACTCCTTGGGGGGAACCAGGCTGCTTGGGCCAGACGCGTCTAGGTGCGAACGGCCTGTCGTTTTGACTTGCGGGCTTTGCTGCTGGCGGGGCGTTTGCCGTGATTCGCTTTCTTGATCTTGCGCTGCGGCTTGGCCATAATGGGGGGCTCCATAAGTATTCATCGGATAGTTTTGCTGAAAGAACCCTCTAATTTACCATTCCCGGCCAAGGCAGGGAAGGTGGCGAGGGGGCGTTCGTTGTCCACTCTAATGAGGGGATGCCGGTCGCCGATTTCGGTTTCTTCGACTCGCCGGCCCTCACGTCCATAACCCCCGATCCAGCATTCGGTAGTTGATCGCTTCATTCAAGTGAACAGCTTCGATGTTCTCGCTCTGGTCCAAATCGGCAATGGTGCGGGCGACGCGGAGCACTTTGTCGTGGGCACGGGCGGAGAGGCCCAGTTCGCTCATGGCGGCCTTGAGGAGATTCTGGCACTCCTGATTGAGGCGGCAGAACTGGCGCGTCTGGCGGTGCGACATGTCGGCGTTGTAGCGGGTGCGGCTGTCGCGAAATCGCCCGGCTTGGATCTCCCTGGCGGCAATCACCTGACGACGCATTTCGCTGCTGGAAGTCCCTTGCAAGGTTCCCGAGAGTTCGCGAAAAGGTACGGAGGGTACCTCAATATGAATGTCAATGCGGTCGAGCAACGGCCCGCTGATCTTGCTCATGTAACGCTCAATCTGTGGCACGTTGCAGTGGCACTGCCGGCGACTGTCGCCGCGGTAGCCGCAGGGACATGGATTCAACGCCGCGACCAACATGAAATTGGCCGGAAACGTACTGGAGGCCAGCGCCCGCGAGATCGTCACCACGCCATCCTCCAGAGGTTGGCGGAGAACTTCCAAAGTCTGCCGGCTGAACTCGGGAAGCTCATCCAGAAAGAGAACGCCATTGTGCGAGAGACTGATCTCTCCGGGGGCGGGCGGAGAACCGCCGCCGACAAGGCCGGCATTGGAAATCGTGTGGTGGGGTGAGCGGAACGGACGCGTGGCCAAGAGGGGTTTGCCTGGTTTCAGACGCCCCAGGGCGGAGTAAATCCGAGTGGTTTCGATCGATTCGGCGGCGGAGAGATCCGGCAGGATCGAGGGAAGTCGCTTGGCAAGCATCGTCTTGCCGGAACCGGGCGGACCCAGCATCAAAAGGTTGTGGCCGATTTAACCCGACCGGAGGACCGGAAACCAGGGGGAAGAGACGACAATATAGGTAACGGAGCGACGCGGCTGATCACCGCTGAGCAATAACCGGCTGGCCGGTGACTGACGGATTCTTGCACCTCTCCGTCAGCACCGGCCGGCCCTTTAACGAGGTGCAATCTAATGAAAACGCACGCAGGAAGGCGTCGTCTCTCAGCCAGGGCATGGGGCCAACGAGGGAACGCCAGCAAGCACGTCAGCCCGGTAGACTCGCTGCACGGGCCACTCTCCGCAGTTCTCTGGTGTCGAGTCAGCGGACGCGAACAACAGCGAACCAGCAAGCTCGACCGGCAGGTGGAGAACCTGATAGCCGAAGCGGAACGGCGGGGCATCACCGTCGTCGATGTGATCCGTCACGTCGGCTCCGGCACCGATCCGATATGGCTCGTCCGGGCGTCGATCTTGGCGAAGGAACACGGTGCCATCATCCTGGCCGAATGCACGGACCGGCTCGTCAGGCATCCGGGATACATGGACGCGAACCAAGACGCCCAGGCCCGCGACTTCGACTTGGAAGACCTGGACCGGGCAGCCGACGGAGTGACGTTGGCAACGATCCTCCATCCCGACGCACCGGCAAGCGAAGTCAGGTCGTACCAGCGGACTCGTCTCGGTTGCAACCCAGGAAGACCGCAACAGGAAACGACCCAAGCCGAGATGCTTGCGGCGGTCGTGAAACTGATGAAACGGTTGTCGTAAGAATGGGGGGAAAGGGGTCAACGTCGATCGCTCTCGCCGACGACGGTGAAAGCCCCAGAAACAAGGGATGAAACGCTGATCGATGGTTGCAAGACGGTTTGGGGAAAACACTAGGGCAATATCGCCTATCATTCAACCCTCTCCAAGCCTGTCCCTTGGGAGTCGTCCACCCAAGGAACTTGGCAATGCTCTCGGCGTTGTAGGGTTTTGCATTGGGCACGCTTTTAGCTTCGTTAAAAGCGTGAGTCTGTCGAAACGACGGGGCCAGTCTCAGTTTGTTGCCACCTCCCTTTGCACCGGCCTTCGGCTTCTCCAACTCGATCTTCCCGTCGGCGTACGCCTGCACCACGGCCCTGATCGTCTCCTGCTGAACCTCGGCGTGAAATGCCCTCGACTAAGACGGCAGACGGAGACTGCTTGGACCCTCGAAACTGCTCCAGTGTTTCCCCGTTGCTTTGTTTTTCTCGATCCCTTGGTTATGATGCCCTGAATGTCCAGAGAACTGGACTTTTGCACCGTCACCGGGAGTCGACGTCATGCTGCCGAAGGGTCTCTTCGATCGCGAGTGCATCCTGACCGACGAACGCTCTTGGGCCGAGGTGTTGGCGCAGGACGAAGACTTCGGATTCAAGGGCAAGAAGAAGATCCCCGTCGAGGTGAAGCAACGGTGGCGAGAAGAGGCCGAGCGGTTGATCCTCGGTGCCCAGAAGTCTCACGTCAAGGTCGGCAATCTTCACTCCTTTGCTCTTCAGTACGCCCGCCACGTCGGCGTCTGTCTGTTGCTGGTGAAGCGTCGGGTGAAGAGCTGGGGGGCTGGATTCGAGAAGTTCGTCAAGCGGGAATGGCCCGAGCTGTCGAAGTCAACGCGATGCAACTACATGAGAGTGGCGAGATACTGCAAAGACCCGAGATATCGGGAAGCCCGCAGCATCGACGACTTCTTGAACCGGATCGGTGGAAAGCCGAAGTCGAAGAAGAGAGAGCAAGAGACGGACGAACCAACGAAGGAACCGACGGAGAAGGACCGGCTCGACTTCGAGAGGTGGGAAGCCTTGGAGGCGGTGAGAAAGCAGATCAACAAAGAACTGAAGCGGATGACGCGAACCGAACTGAAGGTCTTGGACGAATCCTTCGACAACATCTGGCCCCGATGGTGTGAGAAGCTGAAGGAAGCCGTCTGTCACGTCATGGAAGACGATCTCCGGTACGCCAGCAGAGAGGAGAGGGCACGGGAGGAACGACTGAAGCGGGAAGTCTGGGCCAGGGTGACGGCGGCGTTGAATCGCAAGCGAACGTGATTCGGGGTGCGGTTGTTTGCTGCTGGGGCTTGAGGGAAGAAGCCGGGGAGGATGAGCCTACTGCCACGCGTCTGTGCGTGTCCCCTTCCTACCCGAGGCTCCCGGAAGATCCCCGGCAGGCCCGGAACGTCCCCTCTCGTCCCCCAGGATCGTCCCTCTCGCGTTGCAGGGGCCGGGGGAGGGTCTTTCCACCCGTCCCGGCCCCGGCCCCTTAGACGGCGAGCCAGGGGGCCGGAGCCGGGAGCCTGGATTCTGTAAAGTTTCGTTGTCCCCCGGTCCGGAGCCGGGAGGCGGGGGAAAAACCGGCCTTCCGGCCCTCGGGATTTTGTAAGGAAAACTTTATGGATGGGTCTTTACACCTCTGAGGTGGGACGCTAGAATGAGAGGGTCGCGGGCAGTCCGCCGGCGGCAGAGGTTCAAACCCACTCAACGAGGAGAAGAACGATGGCAGCGAAGAAGAACGCGACGGCGAAGAAGGCCCCGAAGATCTCTCGGCAAGATGCCGTCAACCGGGTGATCTCGGAGTTGACCGGGGAGACGACCCTGAGCGAGTTGGCCAAGGCGGCCGACGCCTTGGTCGTGAAGAGCGGCGGGGACAGCAACCTCCGGGCGACGACGCACTACGCGAAGCGAGCGTTGGGGACCGCCGAGGCCATGGGGTTCGTCCGGCTCACGAAGCCGACGGAGATCCTCGTCGCCAAGGTGAAGTAGGGTCGGGACGGGTTCGAGGGCCGGGGAGGAAGATCCCCGGCCCTTTCCATTTCCATTTTCAGGAGGACTACGACGTGAAGTACACCGCGATCTATTTGAGGGTGTCCAGCAGGGGACAGAACACGCAGTCGCAGGAGCCGGACCTGAAGCGTTGGGCGGAGGCCCAGGAGGGTCCGGTCAAGTGGTTCACGGACACGGCCAGCGGAAAGACGATGCAGAGGCCCGGATGGGAGAAGCTGGAGCGA
>JAAYEH010000659.1 GCA_012728855.1 Rhodopirellula sp.
CCAAAAACCGCGGGTCGAGGCCGGGCCGCCGCATCCAGCGGGTCGATCCGTCGAACAACTGATCGCCCGACATGCCACGGTGTTTCGCGCTGCCCATGAACGGTTCAGCCCCTCCCCAAGAAACCCCTTCTACTCCTTCGGTCCTCCGCCGCCCCGGCAGGTTGCTCAACCAGACGAGCTACCACGAGTCGCGGCGCCGGGCGGAGTCCCGCGCGGCGTCCGACTCGGCCGGGGTTTTTTCAAAAAGTCTCTGCCTCTTCCACCAGCGAGGAGCCTCCGCATGAGTGCTTCACACCCAAACCGTTTCACCAATCACTACCAATGTCCGTGCGGTTGCTCGTGGCACGATGACTCGCCGCACACCAATGACGACCGCTGCCCGCGGTGCGGCACGGCATGTCAGCCCGAGGCGTCGGAAGACATCGAGCAAGACGTCCCGCCGGACCGTTTCAAGGAACCTCCCCCGTGAAAATCAAAACCGAAGACTATCGGCGGCTGTCGGAGGCAATCGGCCGCGTGCCGGCCGAGCGGGGCAAGACGTTTACCGAGATGCAAAGGGCCTATCAAAACCGCAAATTGGGCGCCATGCGGCTCCGCTGGGACCTTCTTTGGCTGTCCGGTTTCAACACCAACAGCCTGTACGCGTATCTTGATGACGCCCACATCGACACGGCCTTGCGTGCCATTTGCCGAGAACTTACCGAATTGGAGGAACAAACACGTGAGTCGACGCTACAGCATGTCCGTCGTGATCACCCATCCGACCGAGCATCGGATTAACGCAATCCAAGAAGCGGCCGAAGAGGTTTTTTCCTTCGACTGCTGGGAGAGCCTTTTGGCGGATGACCCCAAAGACGGGCTGAGACTCGACGGCTATGGCGACGGCAGCCTGTATGCGGGCGCGACGGAAAAAGAGTTCGCCGAGCAGCTCACCCGGGCTATCTGGCGCGCCAACGGCGGCTACTGCCACGTCGAGGTCCAGGCGACGTGCCTTGAGGACCTGCCGTACGAGACGTTCTACTTCGACCAGGAGAAGTACGAAGAACTGAACAAGAAACACGAGGAGACACAACGTGAGTGACCGCATGGCTGCTCGAATTTCCATAGGCGGTAAAATCCCCGGATGCCTGGTCGCGGATCTATGCGGCCAGATCCGGGGCGTCGCCTCGCTCGAATACGGCTGCGAGCCGTTCGAGCCGCGAGCCGCCGAGGATCTTATGGGGGCTCTTGAAGACCAGGGCGACGGTGTTCGTCTGCTGGTTCTCTACAACGAAGAAGCCTCGTGGGGCGAGTTCCAGGAGTTGGAGGAGTTTCTGCGGGAGCACGAGATCGCCTACACACGCCACAGCGACGGCAAGTACGAACACGATCCGTGCATCGTCGAGTATCGCCCAGGCCGCGACCTGGTCGAGTTGGCGGCCAACAAGAGCCTGGAGCCGGTCGTCTTGGTCAGCGATGCCCAGAAGATACTCGACCAGCTCGACGAGGCCGCCAAGCACGATCATAACAGGCGA
>JAAYEH010000660.1 GCA_012728855.1 Rhodopirellula sp.
GGAGTTGAAAAGGGGACTGGCTCCGAGCGTGGTTTTGGCCCGGAATTGCCGAGGAAACGCCTGCCGCTCGGTGCCTGTCCCCTTTTCAACGGGCCATCGAGTTGGTCCGCCCAGGAAAGGGGACAGGCACCGTCGCGGCAACCTCCAACCTCGCGGAAAACTTCCATTTGCGATGGAGCCTGTCCCCTTTCCCGGGCTGCCGCACTTACCGTTTGAGGTGTTTACGTTCGCGGCTTCGCTCGTGTTCTACGCGTCGGCCGGCGCAGCCACGGAGCCGATCGCCACAGCAACTATGATCGGCGTAAACCTTCACACTGTCAAGCCGGCAGGACAGCCGCTGTGCTCTGAGGCCCGCTGCTTGATTCCCGTCGCGGCATCGACGATGATTTCATGGCGATCGTTATCCGTCCCGAATCCGAAGCGAGAACCACCATGTCGATCCAGCGGATGCTTGCCCTCCTGGTTGCCCTGGGCTTGTCGGCCCCGGCATTCGCCGAGCCCGCCGCCAATCAGAGCGGCCTCATGTCTCACCCCTGTTTGCTGGTCAACACCGACGGCCTCGCCGCCCTGCGTACCAAGGCTGCCGACGCCTCCGTCAACCGCTTCGGCTTCAAGACCGCCGAGGTGTGGGCGGCCATCAAGGCCAACGCCGACAGGCTGGCCTCGCTGCCTGCCTACCGATACCAAGTCAACTGCCCTGGTGAGAACCACGTCACGTTGGACGTATTCGACTACACCCTCTCCGACCAGATGCCTCCGCGGCACGACAAGAGCCCAGCGTATCCGCCGTGGACCGCGATGTTCCAGGAGCGCGAGGACAGCATCACCACCCGCCTCGTCCATTTCAGCTTCGCCTACCTCGTCACCAGCGAGCGGAAGTATGCCGACAAGGCCAAAGAAATCGCCCTGCACCTGGCGCACTGGGGGCAATGGACGGATCCGAGCTATGGCCGCGGGAGGCTCAAGTGCTGCCTCGACACCGGTCATTGTCTGTACGCGATGGCGATGTGCTACGACTGGTGCTACGACAGGCTCAGCGATGCGGAGCGGTACAAATGCGCGAGGCGATTGCCACCAAGGGCATTCTGCCCGCCCTGGCCGGAGTCGACGTCTATCCCGCCGACACCAACGGCTATGCAGTGATTACCGCCGGGGCAGGATTGGCGGCGCTGGCGATCCGGCCCGAGGAGCCGAAGGCCGCGGAATACTTGCAGCAGTGCCTCAACAAGACCCGCGTTTCCCTCGACCACGGCGGCAAAGATGGCGGTATGTTCGAAGGGCCGATGTACGGAACCTATCTCATCGACTCCTTCGCCCTCTTCTTCGACGGGCTGGTGTCGGCGGAGGTTACGCACGACCTGTTCGACCACCCGTACCTCAAGACCATGGACCGCTACTGCATCGGGCTGCTCGCTCCCGACACGCGGCAAATCCCCTGCTTTTCCGACGGCAGCCCCGGCGTCGCCGTGCCCAAGCTGATGAGCCTGCTGGCCCAGCGCGGCAGCAGCGATGCCGCCTGGTATCTCGAGCAGATCGGCGCCATCAAGCCCGAGTGCCTCTACGACTTCGTGCGCTTCGACGCTGCAAAGCTCAACCCTCGGCAACCGGCGTGGAACCCATCGACCGATTTTCGCGACATCGGCTACGCTTCGCTCCGCGACGGTTTCAACGCCGGCGCGGCGAGCCTGTTCTTCAAGTCCGGGCCGGAGACGAACCGCATCGGCCACAACCATTACGACCACAACGCCTTCGTCATCAGCTACGGCGGCCAGTGGGTCATCCCGGACCGCGGCTACCACAGCTTCTACATCCCCGCCCAGCGCAAGTTCAGCCTTGGCAGCCTCGGGCATTCGACGATCGTCCTCGACGTCGATGAGGCGTACCGGCACAATCAGACGGTGCCGAGCCCGGGGCATGAGCAGGTGCAACTCGCCGGAGGGAGAATAGTCGACTTCTTCGCCGGGAAGCATTTCGACTTCGTGAAGGGCGCCGCCGCGCAGACGTACAACTCCGACAAGCTTACAATTCTCGATCGGTTCGATCGGAGCATCGTCTATCTCAAGCCGGACCTGTTCGTGATCTACGACCAACTCAGCGCGCCGCAACCGCACAGCTACAACTTCCTGCTGCATTGCGACAGCATGGGCGACATCGAGGCGGCGGGGGAGGAGTTCCTCGTCACGCGCGGCAGCTCACAGGTAGTTGCGAAGGTGTTCTCTCCGGCGAAGCTCACACCGCATATCGAGCGCTATCCCGGCGCGGAGAGCTACGGTCCGTACCTGCGGGTGGAGACCGAGAAGACGCCTGCCACGAGCTTCCTCACCGTGCTCTACCCGCGACCGTACCGGTCCGACACTTTGCTCCGCAACGGCGGCTTTGAGAAAGAAGCATTTGCTTGGACGATCCGCGGCGGTGATGATGCGCCCAATCACGAGATCGTCGCCGACAACCCGGCGGAAGGCAAGCAGTGCGCGAGAGTGAAGAAGAGCGGGTACTACTACTCCGAGAGATTCGCGCTGCCGGTGGGGACAGCGATCACGGTCAAAGCGAAGACGCGTACGACGGAATTGGCCGCCGGCCAGGGCCCAACCATGACCATCTACTTCTGGGCAGCCGGCAAGGCGTTCGCCAGCAAGCGAGCCGGGCCGTTCGCCGAGACGGCTTGGACCGAGCACGAGGTTTCTGCGCGGGTGCCCGAAGGAACCGAGCAGGTCTCGGTGGCGCTGGAGTTCTTCGCCCCCGGCACGGGCTGGTTCGACGATGTGCGAGTGACCACCGACCAGAAGTTCGAACCCGTGCTCACCCCGGCTATTGTGCCGCTCGACGCCGGGGCGACCGAGGTCTCGCTTGGCCGGGAGCGGTTCTTGGTATCCTTTGGCGAGCCGGGCAAAACGCGGGAGAGCGGGGATCTGAGCACCGACGCCGAACTGGCGGCCATCTGCGTCGATCAGGCCGGCAAGCCCGTGCGGGCGATGCTCAAGGGGGGTACGTTCGTGAGCTTCCACGGTAAGGACGTGATCCGCGAGAAGCAGGTTCAGACGAAGCAGTGGGCGAGGCCGCCGCTCGGGCCTAATGCAGCATCCGCGAATTAATAATGCCGGGAAGCGACCTCCTGCCGCTCGCCTCAAGGCAACGTCACATCCCAGACCTTCGTCCAGCGTGCCTTACCTGCGGGGCCTTCGACTTCGAGTGTCACGATGAATTCGCCAGCTTTCTCGTAACGATGGACGGGATGGCGATCGTCGCAGGATTTCCCGTCGCCGAAATCCCATCGCCAGGACGTAATGTCGCCGGAGGACCGGTCACGGAACGCCACGACGCGTTCTTCCCGGTCGAGCACCTGGAAAGACCAATCCGCCTCGACCGGCCGGCGAAGGTTTGACTCGACCGGCATCAATCGGAAGGCAACCAGATCGGAGGCATTGCCGTACATCGTCGTCTTGTGCGACAGGTTCCAGAACCCGCCGTACTGCTCCGCGCTGCGATCGTCATAGTCGAGAATCGCCCACGACATGCCGATGACCTTGCCTTCTTCCAGTTGCGAGGGAACCGCCCGCGCACGGTCCGGCGGAGCGTAGTCCATCGGCGTGATGAAAAACTCCAGCACGAGCTTGCCGCTTTCGCCAGGCCGGAAGTCGTAGCGATAGGCCGCGTTGGCATAGGGCAACTCCTTGATCCAGGGCTGCGCGCCCCAGACCATGGCCCAGTCTTTGCCTTCGGCGGGCGTGAAGATGTGGTAGTTCTGCGCGTGGATGCCTTGAAAGCAATGCCACGACTCGGGCTTCGTGCGCAGCTTCTCGTCGGGATGCATGGAGCGGATCAGCGGCCCGCCCGACAAATCACCGTCGACGACGACCTCGAAGATGTCGTTGTGCAGGTCGTCGCGGGCAAAGTCCCAATAGTCGTCCTGGGCCTCGTAGAGAAAATAGATGTGGTTTTGCCCCCGCACCCAACCGACCTTCACCTTCACGTCGAGATTAACGGGATCGCGCCGGTCGCCGAGACCGATGACCGTCTCCCGCAATTGATCCGTCCCAATCGCACAGGAATCGGGCACGAGGGACCAATCGTCCGGATTGCCGTCGATTCGAGGAATCTTGTCGGCGGGAAACTGAAAGACCTTGAACTCCACGCCGGGGCGAGCCAGTCCGGCGTCGGCTCCGATGGCGGCAAGCAGAAAAAGCAGGGCATGCACGGCAATTCCTCCAGCAGGGGCGCAATGGCGGACCGTCCCGCGTGTAACCGTTCACGAGGCGGACGTGCTTTATGGTAATGCTACGGCCCGCACGAAGCTACGAGAATCCCGAAAAAGATCGGGTCGTCTCCGATCTGCAGCCCGCAATTCGAGTTGCCGACGCGTCGCGCCGGTTGTGCAGCGGGAGAAAGTAGACGAGAATATGCTCTTGCCGCCGACCTATCCGAGACAATGGCCGGACAGAGAGGAGGAACCCGTACTACGGCCTCCAAAGTAATACGGGTTCCTCTTCTCTGTTCGGTCGTTATTCGGGGTTTCCCCCGGTTTTCGGCGTTCGCCGGTTTGCATCGGATCGTGCGCCACCCATCATTTTTTCGGAAGAGCCCTCGAAAGAAATTGAAAGCAAGCCGTGAGCCCCATCTGCGTCGAGCGAGCCGCCCGCCTTTTATCCGACCTGGTGGCCATCCGGACGGTGAACCCCATGGGCCGGCCCTATACCTCGCGAGAACCAGTTGAGCGGCAGGCGGTCGAGTACATCGCGGAACTGTTTCGCCCCTATGACGTGGCAGTCGAGCGGCTGGCGGCGAGCCCGATCCACGAATCGCTGCTGATTACCGTCGCAGGGCGTCAGCGGGGACCGCATACGCTGCTGGAATCGCATCTCGATACCGTGCCCGCCGACGACTGGCCCGAGACCGCTTTTTCGCCCCGACTGTGCGACGGGCGGCTGTACGGCCGCGGATCGTGCGACGACAAAGGTTCGCTCGTCGCCATGATCCTCGCCGTCCTGGAAATATTCGAGGCCGGCGACCGGCCGCCACTGCCGGTCGCGCTGTTGGCGGCCGGCGACGAGGAATATGCTCAAACCGGCATCCGGCAGTTCGTCGCCTTGGATTATCCGCTCGCGCGGGCTGTGATCGGCGAACCGACCCGGTTGCAGCCGATCCTGCAGCACAAAGGGGTAATCCGCTGGGAGATCACGGTCCACGGACGTAGTGCCCACAGTTCCCAACCGGAACGAGGCCGCGATGCCATCGCGGGAGCTGTGAGCGTGATCCAACGGCTGGCAGAACATCAACGACGGCTCGGCGAGCGGTTTGTCAGCCGGCTGGTGACCGCACCGACGATCACGGTCACGATGATCCACGGCGGCCGGACCTGCAATGCCGTGGCCGACCAATGCACATTGTCGGTCGATTTCCGTGTGATTCCGGGGATGTCGCCGACCGAGTCGCGCGACGAACTGATTTCGTGGCTGGCAACGCCTGGCTTGGAAGTCTCTCACAGCGAGGCGCAAGTGATTGCGTCCCCGTTGGCGACCTCGCCGGACGATCCTTTCGCCCTTGCGGCACTGGAGATCTGCCGGCGCGTAACCGGCCGCGACGATTTGCAGTTCGGCGGCGCCCCCTACGGAACCGATGCGGCCTGGCTGGCCGGTCGGACCTCGGCGATTGTGCTGGGGCCCGGAGGAATCGAGCACGCCCATGCGGTGGACGAGCATATCGAGTTGGCGGACGTCGTCAGCGCCGCACAAATCTATCACCAGATCCTGATGAGTGGGAGTTAGCCAATGGCGTCACCATCCCGTGGTGCCGGAAAATGGTGGGTTTGCGGCCTCCTGCTCCTGGCGCTGATGTTAAACTACATGGATCGCCAGACCCTCTCGCTGACCATCGTCCCGATCAGCAAGGAACTGGGGCTTACCAACACGCAATACGGCCAACTGGAGAAGGGTTTCGCCTACGGGTTCGCCTTCGGCGGCATCCTGGCCGGCTGGCTGGCCGATCGATTCAGCGTTCGCTGGATGTATCCGCTGGTGCTGTTGGGCTGGTCGGCCGCGGGCATCGCATCCGGTTACGGGGACCACATCGGTCAGACGCTGGCGCCGCTGGTGGCATCCTGGTGGCCGGGCTCCGTGGATCCGAGCAGTCCCAACAGTTCTGCTTTTCTGGGGTTTTTGATACTGCGAACGGCACTGGGGTTTTTCGAATCGGGCCAATGGCCCTGCGCCTTGATCACCACGCAACGACTGCTCGACCCGTCCGATCGCCCCTTCGGCAACGGGGTGTTGCAGAGCGGCGCCTCGTTGGGGGCCATCCTGACTCCGCTGATGGTTCAAGCGCTCGTCACGGACCAGCCGGGCACGTGGCGATTGCCCTTCGTCGTCATCGGCGCGCTGGGCCTGCTCTGGATCCTGCCGTGGACTTGGCTTGTTTCCGGCGTCAGCCTGCAGCGTCCGGCCCAAGAGTTGGCGACTTCCGGGTCGGAGATGCCGCCGACACCGGTGCGGCGCGGGCTGCTGGTGCGGCGAATGCTGGCGCTGGTGGCCGTGGTGGTGGCGATCAATCTGACGTGGCACTTTTTTCGCGCCTGGCTTCCGAAGATGCTGGAAGAATACCACGGCTATCGGCCCGCGGCCGTCCGCTATTTTACCGCCGCGTATTACATCGCGACGGATCTGGGCTGCATCACGGCCGGACTGGCGGTGAAGCTGTTGACGGCGCGGAGGATGAGTGTTCATGCGGCTCGGCTCACCACTTTTTTCGCTTGCGCGTTGCTCACGGCCCTGAGCACGGTGGCGTCGTTGCTCGACCACGGCCCGCTGTTGCTGCTGATGCTGTTGCTGATCGGCTTCGGTTCGCTCGGCCTTTTCCCGAATTACTATTCCCTGACGCAGGAGATCTCGCGCCGGCATCAGGGCAAGATCACCGGGGCGCTGGGGTTCATCACCTGGGTAGCCACCGCAGAAATGCAGCAGCTCGTGGGGCAGTATGTCGACCGGACGCAATCCTACGCCGCCGGCATTTTCTGGGCCGGCCTGGCGCCCGCCGTGGCTTTTTTGGCATTGTGCTTGCTGTGGGGCCGAGACGACGCTCTCGGCGGAAAAGGTGCATGTCTCCAGAAGGAGTAATCCATACCCGGTGAATTGCCGGCCGGCGCGAGCGATGCGCTCTGGATTCCGGACGGTGTGGCGCAAGTCCGCGGCATTCTTGTTGACCAGCACGGCCGCGGAAGATCGAAGCTGTCGAAGCGGATCGGCTCACCGATTTTGCTCTGGTAGTTTTCGGACGTCCCCGAAAACGCGCGGCCACGGATGTTGCGGTCGAATCTTGAATTCCAACTTTCGGGGCAGACTGGTCGGACGTTGTCACGCTGAGGATCTCAATGCCAAGACCCGACCCCGATTCTGCCGCCTGTATGGGATGGATCTGTGGGAGACCCGGGTGAGCAATCACCCGGGGCCACCCGGCCCGACTTCCTGGCCACCCGCCCCCTTTGAGCGTCTCGTTCTCCTTTCGAGCCGTCACTTCTGCAGCAGCACGCCTTGGTGTCCACAGGGGACGATGATCTTGCCCTTGTGGAAGACAGCGAGATCCGGATTTCCCGAAACCTTCCAGTGCTTGATGAACTTCGGCTTCTCCGGATTCTTGAAATCCCACAGACCCATTTGGCGGTAGATGCGGCTGGTGAGGACGACGAGGCCCTCCTCGGAC
>JAAYEH010000661.1 GCA_012728855.1 Rhodopirellula sp.
AGCCCGGCAAGAAGGGAGACGACGCTAAAGAGGGGCTGAAGATCCCCGAGGGCACGCCGCCCGGTCAGGCCTTTGTCCAGATCCTCGACCCCGCCACCGGCACGGGCACCTTCCTCGTCGAGGTCATAGATGTCATCCATACGACCATGGTCAACAAGTGGAAAGCCCAGGGCCACGACGCCAAAAAGATCGCCGAACTCTGGAACGACTACGTCCCCAAACATCTCCTTCCGCGCCTCCACGGTTACGAACTTATGATGGCCCCCTACGCCATCGCCCACATGAAAATCGGACTCAAACTCTACGAGACCGGCTACCGATTCGAGAGCGACGAACGCGCCAGGGTCTACCTGACCAACTCCCTCGAACCCCCGCAGGATTTCTCGGGACATTTCGATTTCGACATTCCCGCCCTCGCGCACGAGGCGCAGGCGGTGAACGACATCAAGCGGCGTCGCCGGTTCGCGGTCGTCATTGGCAACCCGCCGTATTCCAACTTCGGGATAATGAACAAGATCCCGTTCATCCTGGGTTTGCTAGAGGACTACAAGCGTGGCCTCGACGAGAAGAAGCTCAATCTGGATGACGACTTCATCAAGTTCATGCGCTTCGCTCAGTGGGTTATAGAGGTCGCTGGCTGCGGGGTGGTCGGTGTTATTACAAACAACACGTTTATTGATGGAATCACACATCGCCAAATGCGGGCCGCAATCCGCGCGACCTTTCGAAAGGTCTACGTGCTCAATCTCCACGGCAGTTCGTCGAAAAAGGAAACCTGCCCCGACGGCACGAAAGACGAAAACGTCTTCGACATACAACAGGGAGTCGGTGTCAGTCTTCTCGTCTCTAAGCCAACTGAGCATTCACTCGTTTCGCACGCAGACTTGTGGGGTGTTCGTGACTCAAAGTACACGTCGCTGGGAAAGGGCAGCGTCCGCGCAACGAACTGGAGACCAATCACACCCGATCCGCCATATCATTTCTTCGTCCCAAAAGATTTTCGGCAGATTGATGAGTACTCGGCTTATCCCAGTCTCACCGACATCTTCTCAGTGAATGGGCCGGGTGTGAAAACGGAGCGAGATGGAGTTTCGATTCACTGGAGTTCTGGAGAACTGAAACAAGCTGTGAAAGCGTTCAAAGAGCTTTCCGAGGCGCAGTTGCGTGCGCAGTTTGGACTTGGGCCAGACAGCCGGGACTGGAAAATCTCCAGCGCTAAGGCGGATGTCGTAAAGAATGACAAGCCGGCTTGCTACACACAGATTTCCTATCGTCCCTTCGACGAGCGGCACATTTGGTATAGCGGCCAAACTCGCGGATTTGTCGGCACCCCCGGCTTCCCTGTTATGCAGCATATGCTTCGATCAGACGCGCTTGGGCTGCTTGGAATGCGTCAGTTTGAATACGACGTGCCTGACTATTGCTACGTATTCGTTTCGCGTTTCCTCATAGATAACCGCGTCTTTGTGAGCAATCGGGGAATCGCGAACATTTTTCCCCTCTACACGGGAGGTTTGCTGGACGCTGGCCAAGGTTCGCTATTGGCACACCCGAAGACGAATTTCAAGCCAGCGTTTCTACGGCGACTTTGTGAGTCGTTACAATTGAAAGAGAGTGGCAGTAACGGTCTTCCCACGGGTCTGACACCCGAGGACATCTTCCACTACGTCTACGCGGTGTTTCACAGTCCCGGCTACCGGAGCCGCTACGCGGAGTTTCTGAAGATAGACTTTCCGCGCCTGCCGTTGACCGGGAATCTGGAGCTGTTGCACGCGCTGGCACGGCTGGGAGCCGAACTCACGGCGCTGCACTTGCTGGAATCGCCCGAGCTTAATGCCATTATCACGACTTACACTGGTCCGAAGAGCCCCGAGGTCAGGCGGGTCGGCTGGTCGAACGATACGGTGTGGCTGGATGCGGGCAAGACGAACGCCCGCGAGGGACACCGCGCGGAGCGGCCCGGGACCATCGGCTTCAAGGGCGTGCCGGAACAGGTGTGGGATTTCCACATCGGCGGCTACCAGGTCTGCCACAAATGGCTGAAGGACCGGCAAGGCCGGACCCTCTCCGACGACGACATCGCCCACTACCAGAAGATCGTCGTGGCCCTCAACGAGACCATCCGCATCATGGCCGAAATCGACGCCGTCATCGACCAGCACGGCGGCTGGCCCGCCGCCTTCCAGACCGG
>JAAYEH010000662.1 GCA_012728855.1 Rhodopirellula sp.
CTTTCCCGGACACGGCCGCGGCCACCCGACACGCGGAAAAGCTCATCGCGGCCAAGATCGGCAAGGGCTACGCCGAAGCCGTCGCGCGGTAGCGGTGCCGCGCTCGCGATGTTCTTTTGTCCGGGCGACCCTCATCGCACTGAAGCAATCATGTCTGTAGCCGTCCTCTGCCGTTCCCCCGCCCAATTAAGGCCAAAGCCCCAACAGTCGCCCGCGACCGGTGGGGCTTTGGTCGTTCTTGTCGCTCGGTTTTGGCGGTGCTGATCCGTCGAGCGTTTACGCACATGGGCCAGCGGAAGATGCCTGGATGCCGATCGCGGCGGGATCTACAGCCGCCAAACGGAAAAGGCGGCTCCTCGTCGGAAGGTGGCCCGCAATCCGCTGAACAACTGAGGCCCTGGCGAACAGTGCCGATCGAAAGGGGCAGCAATGACCAAATTACAGAAATGGCGCTACGTGGAAGATGGAGGCGATTCGCTTTGCATCTACCAGTGCCTGTCCTGTCGGGGCAGATTCAGCACGGATCGGTTACACGATTGGCTGCACTGCCCACGGTGCGGCGTGCATTGGGAAGGCGAACACGAATGTCGTCCCCATGCGGTGCCGCGGTGGGCTTGGGACCGCTATGGGCCCCATTCGCCTTGGGAATTGGTCTTGGGCAGAGGGACGCCGGCTACCGCAGCCGAGTGGGTGATCTTGTGCCGGACGCAGTGGTTCGACGAACCGTGGAGCGACTGGACCGTCGATACCGATAGTCCGAGTCTGGACGTAGTCGAACGCTCGTGGCAGTCCGTGCGTGGCTATCTGGACATGTGCCGAGGCCGACACGAACCGGGCGATGCCACTGTACGCTTCGAGTACCGGGCAACGACTCGGCGAAAAGCCAACATCGTCTGACTTGGCAACCCGCTCCACGGCTCGAACCTCATCAGATCGACGCCCCATCGGTCGCTTCCGGCCGGTGGGGCGTTGTTCGTTTTCGCCGATCCGCTGTCGCGGTGGTGGTGGTCCGGCGACCAACAAGCCGCAAGAGACTTCAAGGAGCTAGCTCTATGGGAGTTACGATTCATTTTCGCCTGCAATCCGCGGCACCCGACACCGAGCAGGCAAGAGACGTAGTGAAGGAGCTGCGCAGCCGGGCGCTGGACTTGCCCTTCGAGAACGTCGGCGAGATAGTCGAGCTGGCGGGCGGTCACTGCGATATCGAGCATCTGGATGGAGAGCATCCGCACCGCTGGCTCTTGATCCAAGCCCAGCCGCTGGTAACAGACCCGCTCGAACCCGCACGCCACTTCCACGCCGTCCCCCTGCACGTGATCGCCTTTTCCTGCTGGCCGGGTCCCGGATGCGAACCGGCTAATCTCGGCCTGTCCCGCTACCCGGAAGCAATCGAAGTCAGTGGCCTGGACAATTCGGGCCATCGCCGTATCGAAACCCGGCTGCACGATTGGTCCTGGGCGAGCTTCTGCAAAACGCAGTACGCCCGGAATCGCGAGTACGGCGGGGCGCGCAACTTTCGCCGCTGTCACTTGGCCATCGTCGATCTGCTGCAACACGCCCAGTCGCTCGGCATTTTGGAGGAGGTCTATGACGAGGCCGGGTACTGGGAAAACCGGCGAATAACAGCCCAAGCC
>JAAYEH010000663.1 GCA_012728855.1 Rhodopirellula sp.
ACAGACAGGCCGCGTGCTTCGCCCGTGGTATCGTAGCCGCCGAGGGGTGTGATGGCGGCCGGATCGGATGTGTCCAAGATCGCCAGACCGGCACTTCCGTCGGCCACGTACGTAAGGTTGCCGATGACTTGCACATCGTAGGCGGTGCCCGGGGTATCGTAGACGCCCAGCGGTGAGACGCTGGCCGGGTTGGATACGTTCAGGATCACGAGGCCGCCCGTTTCATTGACCACGTACGCCGCGCTGTCGACCACCTGCACGGCACGGGCGAAGCCGCCGGTATAGAATCCGCCCAGACGCGTTATAGCGGCTGGATTGGAGACGTCTACGATCTGCAGTCCTCCATTTCCTGCAGCGAGGTAGGCTCGGCTGCCGACGACCTCGACGCCGAAGGTCTGGTAATTGCGGTAGTGGCCTAGTCGAGTCACTGCCGCGGGATTGGAGACATCGAAAATCTGCAAGCCGGCCAGGGAGGCCACGTAGAGGCGAGAGCCATCCAAGACGCAGTCGTAGAACGGCCCGGCAACCGAACTCAAGAAGGAAATGCTGGGGTTGGCCAAATCGAGCAGCGCCACGTCTCGGTTGTCGAACGTGGCGGGATCGATCGGTTCGTTGAACGTGACGTCGATTGTCGACAGCGGCGGCAGCGAACCGGTCAGTTCGGGCGAGGTGGCGGTGACCATCGGAGTAACGCCCGTGGCGCTGGTGAAGTTCCAAGCTCCGGCGCCGCTGATCCCGGCAAAGGGTTTGCCCGACAGATCCTTGAAAGCCCCGCTGGGCGCTTCCACGTAGTAGCGAGTCCTTGGCGCAAAATCCACCGGAGGGTCGATGGTCGCGGTTGCGCCGGAAACCGTGACCGCGGCGCTGGCGACATCGATCGATTGGACGATCGTCTGGTCGTCGGATCGCCTGATCAGAATCAGCAGCGGCGACGTCCCCTGGCCTTTGGCAATGTTTTCGCTGAACGTGATCGCCAGATTTGCGTCGAGCGCGACTTGAGTCGCCCCGTCGACCGGAACGAAGCTGAGTGCCGTTGGCGGGAGGTAATCGCCGGTCACGAAATTCCAGGCGGCCGGGCCGCTGATCCCGACGAAGTCGTTGGCTGCCAGATCCTCGAAAACGCCTGCGTCCACTTCGATGTAGTACCCGGTGTTGTCGGCCAGGGTCGCTGCTGGATCGATCGTGACGGTGGCTTCCGACACCGTCACCGCGGCGCTGTCGACGAAGATGGTCTCCACGACGGAGCCGTCGCTGGTTCGCTTGAGCTGGATAGCGCCGCTGCCTTTGCGGACGTTTTCGCTGAAGGTAATTACCAGGTTTGTGGCGACCGACACACCGGTGGCGTCGTCCGCGGGAGCCAGGCTGAGGATTGCCGGCGGCGAGAATTCGCTCGTGGTGAAGTTCCACGCGGTGGAGTCGATAAGCCCGGCGAAATTGATTCCGGACAGGTTCTGGAACGCACCCGCAGCGATCTCGACGTAGTAGCTTGTGTTGTCGGCCAGATTCAGGGGCGGATCGATTGTTGCGGTCGCGCCCGCAACCGTCACGGCACCGCCAGCGACGTCGATCGATTGGACAACGCTGCCGTCGCTGGAGCGTTTGATGACGACGCTTCCGATGCCGTTGACGACGCTCTCGTTGAACGTGATCACGAGATTCGTGTCCGGCGCGACGCGGACCGAATCGTCCGCCGGATCCACACTGCTGACGACCAAAGGGCTGTCGATCCCGAATCGGGCGAAGTAGACGTCGTCGGAGATTTCGCGAGAGGTGCCGTCCTGATCCTGGTCCATGGCTATGCCGTCGAGGTCCAGGATTTCTGGTCCCAACAGCAAGGCGTAGTCGCCCTTGGGAAGGATTAGTCCCAGGTCGACGCGATACGTACTGCCTGCTACGTGCAAGATGCTCGTAGCAGGTTGTCCGACCTCGAGGATCTTGATCCCGGCCGCGCTATCAGCGACGTAGGCACGGTTGCCGAGAATCTGCAGGGCCTGGGCTGTGCCATTGGTATCAAGCTCCGCCAGGAGCGTGATCGCGGCCGGATCGGAAATGTCGAGCACTTGCACGCCTGCGGTCCCGGCGAGCACGTAAGCCAAACTGCCCACCACCTCCACGCCGTTGGTGTTGCGGGCCGTTTCGAAAGAACCCAGGTAAGTCGGTTGCGCAGGGTTGGAGACGTCGAGGACATAAAGGCCGGCAGACACGCTGCTGACGTAGGCCCAATCAGCGATGTAGGCCCGATTGCCCACCACCTGCACGTCCAGAAGTTCGCCTGGTGTGTCGTAGCCGCCAAGGCGCGTTACGTTCGCCGGATCGGACACGTCGAAGATTTCAAGCCCGGTATAATGATCGGCCACGTACGCGACATTCCCGACTACATGAATGGCACAGGCGGAGTACGGGGTGTCATATCCGCCCAGACGTTCGACCGCGGTCGGATCGGAGACGTCCAGGATTTCGAAACCGGCATACCCACTGGCCACGTAGGCGATGTCACCCATCACCTGGATGGCAAGGGCGGAACTCGGTGTGCCATATTCACCCACGTGGACGATCCCGGAGGGATCGGATACGTCCAGGATTTGAAGACCACTGGAGCCATCAGCCACATAAGCCAGGTTGCCCACGACCTGCACGTCGCCGGCACTGCCGGGTGTATCGTATCCGCCCACGCGAATCATCGCGGATGGATCAGATACATCCACGACTTGAAGGCCACCAGAGCCATCGGCGACATAGGCCAAGCCGCCCACTACTTGCACGTCCTGGGCATAAGACAACGTGCTATATCCACCGAGGCGAGTGACCATCGCGGGATCGGAGACGTCGAGGATCTGCAGGCCGGGCGAACCATCAGCCACGACGGCCAGGTCGCCTGCCATGTACACGCTGCCAAGGCCGCCGAGGGTGTTGTATCCGCCGAGACGAGTGACCGCCGCCGGATTGGAGACGTTTAAGATGTGAAGACCCTCGGAACCATCGGCTACGTAAGCCACACCGTCCACCGCGCGCACATGGGTGGCATAACCGGGCGTATCGTAGGTGCCTGCGAGGGTCGGTGCGGCCGGATTGGAGATGTCGATGATCGCAAGCCCGTCGTAGGTGGCGGCCACATAGGCGCGGGTGCCAACCACATGCACGTCGACGTTATAGCCCGTCAAATAGATTCCCCCCACGCTCGTTATCGTGGCCGGGTTGGAAACGTCGAGGATCCGAAGGCCTTCATAATCAGCGGCGAGATACGCGAGATCTCCGACCACCTGGACGCTATGCAGGTAATTCGACGAGACGTAGCCTTGGCCCAGAAGCGTTACTGAGGCCGGATTTGAGACGTCGAGAACCAAGAGACCTCGACCGAACTCCGCTACGTAGGCGCGGTTTTCCACGACATGCACATCATATGCTGAGGCGACTGTGTCGTAACCGCCCACGCGGGTAATCGCGCCGGGATTGGAAACGTCCAGGATTTCCAGACCTGCCAAATCATTGGCTATATAGGCGAGATTGTTCGCGACCTGCACTGCGCGGGCCGGGGCCGACATGTCGTACCGGCCCACGGGAATCGGCGCCGCCGGATTCGAAATATCGAAGACTTGCAGGCCCGCGCTCGTCGCGGCATAGAGCAACGAACCGACTGTGGCGAAATCGGAGAAGGTTCCGCCGAACGATTCAACCAGAGAGAGATTGGGATGATTGAAATCAATCAGTGCCACATCCTGGATATCGAAAGTACCGGGATCGATCGCCTTATTGAACGTCACGTCGACCGTAGAGAACGGCAGAACTGTGCCGCTTAGCTCCGGCGTGGTGCCCGTTACTGCCAATAGCGGAACGTCGGTGGTGGTGAAGTTCCAGGCCGCGGCGCCGCTGATGCCGGCGAAATCTTTGCCTGACAGGTCTTGAAACGCTCCAGAGGCCACTTCGATGTAATAGCCGGTGTCTGCCGCGAGCATCGCATCGGGATCGATCGTGGCAGTCATGCCGGCAACAGTCACCGCCGAGCTGATCGCGGTGATGGTTTCGACGACCGACCCATCGCTGGCCTTCTTGATCACGATGTCGCCCGCGCCCTTCTGGACGGGTTCGCTGAATATGATGAGAAGATTTGCGCCCACCGGTACGGCGGTTGCGTCGTCCGCGGGAGAAAGCCGGACGACGGCCGGCGCCGTGAAGTCGCCTGTGGTGAAGTTCCACGTGGTAGCGGCGGTGATCCCCGCGAAATCGTTGCCCGAGAGATCCTCGAAGGCGCCGCTGGTTACCTCGACGTAGTAACTCGTGTTTTCCAGCAGGGGCGTGGGGGGGTCAATGGTCGCGGTCGCCCCCGTTACCGTTACGGCCGTGCTCGTAACCGGAATCGTTTCTAGGACCAGACCGTCGCTCGATCGCTTGAGAGCGATATTGCCGGTGCCCTTTTGGATGTTTTCGTTAAAGGTAATTACCAGGGTTGGGTCGAGCGTCACGCCGGTCGCATTGTCCGCAGGAGCAAGGCTGGCCACCGCTGGGGCCGTGAAGTCGCCGGTGGTGAAGTTCCACAACGTCGCGCCGGTAATGCCGGCGAAATCGTTGCCGGCGAGGTCTTCGAACACGCCGGCGGCCATTTGAACATAGTAAGCCGTGGTGTCGGCGAGGGTCGTCGACGTGCTGATCGTGGCGGTTGCTCCTGCAATCGCGACCGACGTGCTGGTAACCGAGATCGACTTCACCGTCAGGCCGTCGCTTGCCCGCTTCAGATAGATATAGCCCGTACCCTTGCGGACATCTTCGTCGAACGTCATCACCAAGTCGGTATTCCGCGTCACCCCAGTCGCATCGTCCGCGGGCGAGAGGCTGGTCACCGTAGGGGCCGTAAAGTCGCCGGTCGTGAAATTCCAAACGGTCGGGCCGCTGATTCCGGCGAAGTCATGCCCCGCCAGATCCTGGAATGCACCGCCAGCCACTTCGACGTAGTACCCGGTAGTCTCCGCCAAGATCACGGCCGGATCAATCGTGGCGGTCGTGCCGGAGACGGTCACGGCGGAACTCCCGACGGCAATCGTCTCGACGACCGAGTCGTCGCTCGCGCGTTTCACAACGATGTCGCCGGCGCCCTTCTGAACGTTTTCGCTGAACGTAATGACGAGATTCGCATTGAGTGCGACGCCGGTGGCATCATCCGCAGGAACAAGGCTGGCCACCGTGGGTGCAAGGAAGTCGCCGGTGGTGAAATTCCACGTCGTGGAACCGCTGATCCCTGCGAAGTTGTTTCCGGCCAAGTCCTGAAACGTTCCGCCGGTCACCTGGATACCAGAAATCTGGACATAGTAGCCCGTGTTTTCGGCAAGCGTGGCAGCCAAGTCGATCGTAGCCGTTGCTCCGGAGATCGTCACCGCCGAGCTGGTGACGCCGATTGCTTCCACCGTGGAGTTGTCGCTCGAGCGCTTGAGGGTGATGGTGCCGGTATTCTTGCGAACGTCTTCGCTGAACGTGATCACGAGGTTCGTGTCGAGCGTGACTCCCGTCGCATTGTCGGCAGGAACAAGGCTGGCCACCGTCGGCGCGGTGACGTCGGCGGTCGTGAAGTTCCAGGCCGTGGTCCCGCTGATTCCACCAAAGCCGGTGCCCGCGAGGTCGCGGAAGGCTCCTGCCGATACCTGCACGTGGTAATCGGTGGTTTCCGGAAGATTCAGCGGCGGATTGATCGTTGCCGTTGCTCCGGAGACGGTTACCAGGGGGCTAGTGACATCAATCGTGTGGACCACCGCGTTGTCGCTGGAGCGGGTGATCACCACGCTGCCCGTGCCCTTGACGATGTTCTCGTTGAACGTAATCACGAGATTCGCGCCCGGCGCCACGTTTGTGGCGTCGTCTGCCGGGCTCAAAGTGCTTACCAGCGGCGGAGTGCCCACCTGGAAGCGGGCGAAGTATTGGTCGTGGGAGGATTCCCGCGGCGTGCCGTCCTGGTCCTGGTCCATCGCCGTGCCGCTTGGGTCCAGGATTTCCGGACCCATGAGCAGCGCGTAGTCGCCCGCAGGGATCATGGCCCCCAGGTCAACGCGATAGGTGTTGTCCGCCAGGTGCGAGGGACTTGCCAGGGCGCGGCCGATTTCAAAGATCGCGATCCCGTATTCGTTGTCGGCCACATAGACCTGGTTGCCCACTACATGCACCTTCAGCGCAGAGCCCGGAGTGTCGTACCCGCCCAAGCGCGTGATGGTTGCCGGATTCGACACATCGAGGATTTGCAGGCCGGCGTAGTCGTCGGCCACGAAGGCCAAGCTGCCCACCACCTGCACGCCGAACGGATAGCCCGGCGTCGTGCGAGAACCAAGCCGCGTCACCGCCGTTGGACTGGAGACGTCCAGGATCAGCAGGCCGGTAAAACGATCGGGCACGTACGCCAGGTCGCCGAGCACCTGCACGCTGGAGGCCCAATCGGGAGTGTCAAACCCGCCCAGGCGCGTCACCGCAGCCGGATCGGAGACGTCGAGGATATGGATACCGGAGTAGCCATCAGCCACGTACAGCAGGCCGTCCGCCGCATAGAGACCAAACGCGTCGCCCGGCGTATCGTATACGCTCAGCCGAGTGACCGCGGCCGGATCGGAGACGTCGAAGATCTCCAGGCCGTCCTCACGCTCGGCGACGTAGGCGATATTTCCCATCACCTGCACGTCCCGAGCGTAGCCCACGGTCTGATAGCCACTCAGGCGCGTGACTGCGGCCGGATCGGAGACATCCAGGATCTGCAGACCATAGTAACCGTCGGCGACAAAGGCCAGGTTTCCTACCACCTGCACGCCATAAGGAGAACCGGGAGTCTCATAACCGCCCACGTACCTCGCGGCGGTCGGATCCGACACATCCAGGATTCTCAGGCCACCGGAAGCGTCGGCCACGTAGGCCAGACTGCCGACCACTTGCAAATCCCAAGCGTCGTCCACGGTGGCGTACCCGCCGAGGCTCGCGACCGCAGCCGGATCGGAAACATCCAGGATCTGCAGACCACCGGAGCCGTCGGCCACATAGGCCAGGCCGCCGACCATCTGGATGTCGCGCGCAGAGCCCGGTGTGTTGTACCCGCCGAGGCGCGACGGCGCGGCCGGATTGGAGATATCGAGGATCTGCACGCCGTTGTTGTAACCGTTGGCGAGATACGCCAGACTGTCCACCACCCGCACACCGTAGGCAATATCGAGCGTAGCGTAGGTGCCCAACCAGGTCGGCGCGGCTGGATCCGATACGTTCAGGATTTGCAGGCCGGAATAACCGTCGGCGACGTAAGCCAGGTTGCCCGCCACTTGCACGTCGCGAGCCTCTCCCGTGGTGTCGTATCCACCGACGGTCACCACAGCGGCCGGATTCGACACGTTCAAGACATGCAGGCCGGCCGAACCATCGGCGACGTAGGCGAAGTCGCCCGCTACCTGCACGGCTCGGGCAGTGCCCGAGGTATCGAAGCCGCCGGTTCGCGTTACCGCCGTGGGGTCGGAGACATCCAAAATCTGCAAACCGGCCGAACCGTCGGCCACGTAGGCTCGCGTGCCAACCACCAGCACGCCGGAGGCGGTGCCCGAGGTGTCATAGCCGCCGCGGCGCGTAATCGCGGTGGGATTCGATAGATCGTAGATTTCCAAACCGGCCGAGCCGACAGCCACATAAGCCAGGTTCCCCACCACCTGCACGTCAAGGGCGTCGCCAGGTGTGCTGTACCGTCCCAGGCGTATTACGGCCGCCGGATCAGAGACGTCGAACACCTGCAGGCCAGCGTTCGTCGCCGCGTACAGAAGAGTTTCAACGATGAAACTAGTGTTGAACGAACTGCCGAAGGTATCCAGTGGCGATATTTCCGGCGCGGCCCGATTGAGTAGTGCCAGATCCTGCCGATCGAATGTGGCCGGATCGATCGGCTTGTTGAATGTCACGTCGAACGTTGAGAAGGGCGTCAGGCTGCCGCTCAGTTCCGGCGTGGTGGCCGTCACCGTCAGCGGGGTTTTTTCGACCGTATAGAACTCGTCACCCGTGTAGTTGCCGTTGCCGGCGCCCGCGCCGCCCAGCGGGTGGTCGAGCGCATCACGGATCGTGTCGTCGTCGACCACGTCCAGCCGCAACGTGCCTTCCCCGGTGCCCGTCGCAACGGTGACAGTGTAACTGCTGGCAGCGCCGGAAACGCTCGTGATCGAGGCACCGGCGAGCGTGCCCGTGGTGGCCAAGGCGAAATCGCCCGTGTCCACGCCGGTGACCGGCTCGCTGAAGGTGACAGTGAAACGGACGCTGGCGGCGCTGGTAGGATTGGTATCCACGCGAGTTGTGGAGACGACTTGCGGTGGCACCGTGTCCACCGTGTAGAACTCGTCACCCGTATGGTTGCCGTTGGCAGTGCCCGTGCCGCCGAGCGGATTGGTGGTGGCATCGCGGATCGTGTCGTCATCGAGCACGTCCAGCCGCAACGCCCCTTCCCCGGCACCTGTTGCCACGGTGACGGTGTAACTGGTGCCGCTGCCGGAAACGCTCGTGATCGAGGCACCGGCGAGCGTGCCAGTCGTGGCCATGGCGAAATCGCTTGCGTCCACGCCGGTGACGTTCTCGCTGAAGGCGATGGCGAAATGGACGTTGGCGGCGCTGGTGGGATCGGTATCCAGGCGAGTTGTGGAGACGACTTGCGGTGGCACCGTGTCCACCGTGTAGAACTCGTCACCTGTATGGTTGCCGTTGCCGGCGCTCGTGCCGCCGAGCGGATTGGTGGCGGCATCGCGGACCGTGTCGTCGTCGAGCACGTCCAGCCGCAGCGTGCCGTCCCCCGTGCCTGTCGCAACCGTGACAGTGTAACTGCTGCCGCTGCCGGAAACGCTCGTGATCGAGGCACCGGCGAGCGTGCCCGTGGTGGCCAAGGCGAAATCGCTTGCGTCCACGCCAGTGACGCTCTCGCTGAAGGTGACCGCGAAGCGGACGCTGGCGGCGCTGGTGGGATCGGCATCCAGGCGAGCCGTCGAGACGACGTGCGGCGGCACGGTATCGACGGCGTAGACCTCGCCTCCGGTGTAATCCCCGTTGCTGGCGCCGGCGCCGCCCAGCGGGTGGTCGAGCGCGTCGCGGATCGTGTCGTCGTCGACCACGTCCAGCCGCAACGCGCCTTCCCCGGCGCCCGTCGCAACGGTGACGGTGTAACTGGTGCCGCTGCCGGAGACGCTCGTGATTGAGGCACCGGCGAGCGTGCCCGTCGTGGCCAAGGCGAAATCGCCCGTGTCCACGCCGGTGACGTTCTCGCTGAAGGTAACGGCGAAGCGGACGCTGGCGGCGTTGGTGGGATCTGTATCCAGGCGAGTTGTGGAGACGACTTGTGGTGGCACCGTGTCCACCGTGTAGAACTCGTCACCCGTATGGTTGCCGTTGGCAGTGCCCGTGCCGCCTAGCGGATTGGTGGTGGCATCGCGGATCGAGTCGTCATCGAGCACGTCCAGCCGCAACGTCCCTTCCCCGGCACCTGCCGCAACGGTGACGGTGTAACTGGTGCCGCTGCCTGAAACGCTCGTAATCGAGACGCCGGCGAGCGTGCCCGTGGTGGCCATGGCGAAATCGCTTGCGTCCACGCCAGTGACATTCTCGCTGAAGGTGACGGCAAAGCGGACGCTGGCGGCGCTGGTGGGATCGGTATCCAGGCGAGCCGTCGAGACGACTTGCGGCGGCAGGGTATCCACCGTGTAGAACTCGTCACCTGTGTGGTTGCCGTCGCCGACGCCCTCGCCGCCCAGCGGGTGGTCGATCGCGTCGCGGATCGTGTCGTCATCGAGCACGTCCAGCCGCAACGTGCCTTCACCGGCGCCCGTCGCAACGGTGACGGTGTAACTGCTGGCATCGCCGGAAACGCTCGTGATCGAGGCACCGGCGAGCGTGCCCGTCGTGGCCAAGGCGAAATCGCTTGCATCGACGCCGGTGACCGGCTCGCTGAAGGTCACGATGAAACGGACGCTGGCCGCAGTGGTCGGGTCGCCGTCGGCACGGACGAGGGAACTTACCAGCGGTGGCGTCCTGTCGATCGTATAAGAATCTCCGGCGCTGAAATTGCCGTTGCCGCCTCCCGTGCCGCCCAGCGGATTGGCAGTGGTATCCTGAATGGAATCGTTGTCGACAACGTCCAGCCGGAGCGTACCGTCGCCGGTGCCGGCATCGACCGTGACCGTGTAGACCGCGCCCGTTCCTGCCACGGAGGTCACGGCAGCGCCCATCGGGCCGTCGGCAAAGACCACGAAGTCGGTCTCGTCCACCCCGCTGACCTCCTCGCTGAACGTGACGAGGAAATCGACGGAGGCAGCATCGGTAGGATCAGCGCCGGCTCGGACCACCGAGATCACCACCGGCCACTCCGGGCGGTTGCCGAAATCCTGCCCGGTGACGATCTGACCGGCCTCCAAGACAACCACGTGGGGAAGTGGGTCCGGTATCGGCTTATCGCGCGATAAGATGGTTACTGCGTCTTCGTATCCCGAGGCGACGTAAAGATGGCTGCCGTCGGGCGTTACGGCCACACTCCGCGTTCCGTTCAGGCCGAATCGAAGATTGCTGCCAAGGAGGAACTGTTGGAAGACAAGCTCCCCGGTTGTTGTATTGCGTTCGAAGAGAGCCACTCCATGATCGCTGCTGGAACTGGTATAGAGATGTTGGCCGTCGGGGCTGATCTGTACGTCCGTTACGTAGCGGAGGCCGTTGACACCATCCAAGCCGTCTTGGAACACCTGGAGGAAGGTGAGTTGTCCGCTGCCGGGATCTCGCGCAAACGCGGCCAAAGCGTGGTCGGAGTAACCTGCCACATAGACATGGAGCCCGTCCGGCGCGACCACCACGGAATACGCGCCCCCGAGGCCATCGATGCTGCCCGTTCCGTCCTTGAGAACCTGGGAAAAGGTGAGCCTGCCGGTCGTCGTGTCGCGAGCAAAGACGGCGACGGCATTGTCAACCATCCCGACAACGTAGACGTGGTTGCCGTCGGGGGCGACCGTCACGTCGGACACGTAGGCAAGCCCGTCGACGCCGCCGACGCCGTCCTTGAGGATCTCGACGAACGCCAACTCGCCGCTGCTTGCATTGCGGGCGAAGACGGCAACGGCAGAGTCGTTCGCGCCGCCCACGTAGACATGGCTTCCGTTCGGGCTGATCGCCACCGCGGTCGCTCCGCTGAGTCCGTCCACTCCGCCCGAGCCATCGCGAAGCGTTTGGACGAGCGTCAGAGCGCCTGTGACCGGGTCGCGTTCAAATACGGACACGGCGTGGTCGTCCGTGGCCGCGACGTAGACATGGGCACCATCGGGAGCGACCGCGACGAAATCGATTCCTGCCAAACCGTCGATGCCTGCCTCGTTGTCGCGGTGGGATTCGACGAACGCCAGATCGCCCGTGCCTGGATCGCGCCGGAAAACGGCCAAGGCGTTGTCCCCTTTTCCGGTGACGAAGACGTGGGCGCCGTCAGGGCTTACCGCGACGTGCTCGGCTTCATCCAGGCCGTCGACGCCTCCGGTGCTGTCGCGCAGCAGATCGACATAGCTGAGGCCGCCCGTGGTGGAATCCCTGGTGAAAACTGCCACGGCGTCGTCGTACTGGCTCGTTGCGTAAAGGAAGTTCCCTTCGGCATCGGGGCTGATCGCCAGCGACCAGGCCCCCCTCAGCCCATCGACGCCGTCCACGCCGTCTCTCAGGAGCCCGGCGTACGTCAGCCGGCCGGTGATGCTGTCGCGATTGAATCGCGACAGGGCACTTTCGTAGGTGCCCGCCGCGTAGACGTAGCTGCCGTCGGGACTGACCACGACGGACTGGACGCCACTAAGGCCGTCCACTCCGCCGGCCCCGTCTTGCAGCATTTCCACGAAGGCGAGTTGGCCGGTAGATGGGTTTCGGGTGAAGACGGCTAAAGCGCCGTAATAGCTGCTGGCCGCGTAGAGATGGCTGCCATCGGGACTCGGCGCGAGGGCTCTTACCGACCAGATCCCTACGACGCCATTGACACCGTCCTTGAGAACCTCAATGAACGTGAGACGGCCGGTGGCTGCATCCCGGCTGAATACGGCCACGGCGTTGTCCTGATATCCTCCGAGGTAGACGTGGCTTGCATCAGGACTGAACGCCAGCGTCGTTGCACCGGCCAGCCCATCCACCCCGCCGACTCCATCCTTTTGGACTTCCACGAGCGTCAGCCTGCCGGTGGCCGAATCGCGAGCGAAGACCCCCACGGCATTGTCGTAATACGCTGCCGTATAGAGGTGGCTGCCGTCGGGACTGACCAACAACGAGCGGGTTCCGTAGAGCCCGTCCACCCCATTGAGGCCGTCTTGAATCAGTTCGACAAACGTGAGTTCGCCGGTCACGGAATCACGCTGGTACACCGACACGGTGAATTCCGTGGCCAAATAGATATGTTCGCCGCCGGGACTCATGGCGATCGAAGTCGGATTGGAGAGCCCATCCTGCGCCGTGCCTTGATGGCGATGAATCTCGACGAAGGTGGGCAGACCCGTGGCGAGGTCGCGGCGGAGCACGACCAGAGCGTCGTCCTCCGGTCCCACGACGTAAAGATGGTTGCCCTCCGGGCTGATCACCATCGGCCCGGCGCCGTCCAACCCCAGGAGCCCTCCCTGGCTGTCCTCGACGAATCCGAGCCACTCGAGCTGGCCGGTGCCTCCCGTGTTCTCCGGCCACGTCTGCTCCCAGCCGGTTTTCTGCTGTTCGGCAACCGTGTACGTTCCCGGCACCAGGCCCCTGAAGGCGTAGTTGCCTTCGCTATCGGTCAAGGTTGACGTTTCGCCGTCGTCCAGTTGACGGTTCTGGTTGCTGTCGAGATAGATCGTCCAGTTTGCCAATCCCGCTTCGCCGCTATCCACAACACCGTTGCCATTGAAGTCCTGCCAGTTTGTGCCGTGGATTTCTCCGGGAGCGACAACCGTAATTGAAGCAGTCTCGATTGCCGTGCTGAAGGCCGAGGTTCCGCCGGCGGTGGAACCATCGGCCGTGCCGCCGTTGGCGCCGGATGATTGGTCCCAAGCCCGGAAAGTGATTCCCGGATCGATCATGCCGAGGAAACCGGCGGCGGGCGAAAAGCGGATGCGGGTGGCGGCGTCGGAGGCCAGCAGGAGTGCGGCAAGTTGGGATACCTCGCCGAACGGCGCCCAGTTCGCGCCTCCGTCGGTCGAGTACTGCCAGGTGCCGTTGCTGCTGTCGGCGGCAACGACAGCGATGCCTTCCGGATCGCCGGGGTCAACGTCGGTGATCCGGTCGCCGGCGCTGCCGAGAATCTGGGAGATCGGCGTGCCGGCACCGCCGTTTCCGCCGGCGGCAGAGGGCGCCAGCGTCATCTCGCCCGCGGCATCCAACACCGGAGCGTCATTCACCGCGGCAATGCTGATCGTAAACGTCTGTGGCGCCGACGTGTCGATGCCGCTGTTGGCCGTGCCGCCGTTGTCGCTCAGCCGTGCTGTCACCGTGGCCGTGCCGAATTGGTCAGCCGCGGGCGTGTACGTGAGTGTCCCCGTTGCCGCGTCGATCGACGGCAGTACCTGGAATAACGAATCGTTGTTCGTCGTGAGCGCAAAGCCAACGGTCTGCCCCGATTCATCGGCCGGACCGGCAGAGATCGCCGTTGCCCAGCCAGCGAGCGATTGTGCGCCGGCGTCTTCGTTGATCTCGGGGGCGGTCCCTAGGGCGAAGGAAGGGGCGTCGTTGACCGCCGCGACATCGATGTTTACCGCCACGGCTCCGGTGGAAGCGGCCATTCCGTCCCACGCCGTAACCTGAAACGCTTCGATCGCTCCATTCGCGTCTCCGTTCGCGGTCCAAACGACAGTTTCACCGGGCCCCAGCAACGTCGTGCCCGGAGTCACTGCAGATCCGCCCTTGGTCAGTGTTCCGCTGCTGATCGTCTCAACCCGGAATCGCACAACGTCGCCGTTCGAATCGAGTTCGTCGGCGGCTGCCGCCAGCGTCTCATATGCGATCTCGAAAGCCGCGTCTTCCAGGGCACCAGCGAGCGTGCCGATGGTGGTCAGTGTGGGCGGATGGTTGATCTGGTTTCCGAAATCGATGCCGGTCTTCGTCTCACCGGCAGCAAGCGCGACGGTATGGGTGCCCAGCAAACCGGCGACGCTGAAGGTGTCGGAGAAAACCGTGGAGGTGAGGCCGGTCTCGGCGAAGATCGTGCGGATCTCGATCTGGTGAAGTCCAGGCGTTGCGATGGGGGCATTGAGGCTGACGGCGGCCGTGTAGGCGCCGTAGCTGTTTCCGTCCAGCCATGCGCCGCCGTCGAGCCGGTACTGGATGCGGTCGACGGTGTTCGTGGTGATGTCGTTGCTCAAGCCGTAGGGGTTCAGATTCGTGAGGGTCTCGACGGAACTCGTGCCGGTGAATTCGTACTGGCCCGTGATCGTGTTGTAACTGCCGCTGCCGGTGAGCGAGAGCGGTACGTCGAGAGCGTCGAATATTCCGTCGCCGTCGGAATCCTGCCAGCCGATCATTTGCAGTGACGTTGGAGACGACGTGTGGCTGGCATAGGCCGCGTCCTGAAGGGCCTGCTCGCCCATGATGCTGGCCACGCGCGTTGCTGGTTCAGTATTGCCGTCATAGGCGTTGAGATTCTGCGTGTTGTAATAGCCCGAGCGCTGGGTGTACGATCCGGCCCCGGGGTACTCGTCCAAGGCGTAGAAGATGTGTCCGGTTTCGTGGGCGAGAACCTGGCCCATCCGGCTGATTCCCCAGCCGTCGTTGTCGTAGGTCATGACGGTGAAAGGACCGCCCAAATAGGCATAGGCGAAATAGCCGCCGGCGAACTGCCCATCGGGGTCTGCGGAAGAATCGACCACGAAGATGGTATAGGCCCAGTGGGCGTTGTTGGCGATCCGGCGATCGTGATTCCACTGCCCAAGATCGGTGAAGTAGTCGCTTGCGGAGTTGTAACCTACATCATTGAGGAAACTATTGATCCAGAGGCCCTCGTCCGACTGCGGTCGATTGATCGGCTCGTACGGGGTGGGCACGGGATTGTCGGCATAGGTGATGTCGACATGGAAGTCGAGATCGTGCAGGGGCGCAACGGTCAGTGCCTGCCGAAGCGTGTCTTCCCACCACGTGAGCCCTTCCTGGATTTCGGACTTCACCTGGCTGATCTCGGTGGAGGTCCAGTTCTCGGTCTGGGCATCGCCCGTCCCATCGGATTCCAGGAGCACGACGGTCACCCAAACGTCGCCCATCATGTACTCCGTGCCGTCGTTCACCGTCGCGCCGTACGGCGTCTGACCGCTCGGCGGGGGACTGCTGGGGACAAAAGCCGCCAGTTCGGCGCGGTACTGCTCGGGAACTTCGAAGGCATCGGCGAGCACCGAGCCGACGGGACTGTCCGGTGCGGGGATTTCGGCGAGAGGAATCGTGCGGTAGCCCGTTGCGGTGACGGGCTGCTCGACGGACAGGAAAGCCGTGCCGGCGAGATTCTGCACCGTCGCCGTGGGCGAACCCTCCGGACCGGAACTGGGAAAGGTCTGTATCCAGCCGGTTTGCGGCACTTGGGCCACGGTGTAGGTGCTCGGCGGCAGTCCGGTGATCGCGTAACTGCCGTCGGCAGCGGTAACGTCAAAGAAGTTCTCGATCCCTTCGTCCCACTGGCCATTCAGGTTCTCGTCGATATAGACGGTCCAGCCCTCCAGGCCCTGCTCGGCGGGTTGACCCCACAAGCCGTCGCCGTCAAGATCGTTCCAAATCGTGCCGCGGATCTCGCCGGATACGAACTGCCATGTGTCCGACGCGTCGTCCATCAGCGGGTTTCCCGAGAGATCTGCGATGCCCGAGCCGGACGCGTGGAGTGTGAGCACGTACGTGCCGGCCGTGCCGGTCAGGCTGCCGAGGTTGGGCATGATCCACGTCAGCCCCCCGTCGCTGGTCGTGGGGCCGTTGGCTGCGGTCAAGGCAATCGGATTGCCGTCTCGCGTGAGCGTGAAATCGGCGTGATCCACGTTCACCACCGGTTCGCTGAAGACGATCGTGACGTCCGCCACAGATGCAGTCCGTGGGTCGGGAGTCACACCGACGATGTCGGCGGTGGGAACCGCGATATCGTAGTTGCCGAAATCGACGTTCGAGATGATCTCTCCGGCGCCGACCGTTAAGCTGTGCATGCCCACCTGCGGGGCCAAAGGATTGAGGGTGACGAAAACATCGTCGGTATTGTTCGTGTCGCCCGGAACGAGATTAGTTGCTGCCGAGGTAAATGCAACGTACCCACCGTCGGCACTGATTCGGGGATAGAACGACATCTGGTCGCCTTGCGTCCCGTCCGCGGCGATGCTCACGCGCGCGGTTGTCCTCGTTTCTCGGTCGAACACGAAGACGTCCATTCGGTCGTTGGTGTCTCCGGAGACCAGGTTGTTGGCAGAGGATTCGAAAAAGACATACCGGCCATCCCCGCTGATTGACGGGAAATACGAATCGCCATTGCCCTGCGCGCCGCTCGAACTCACGCTCACGCGTTCGAGTAAGGCGGTCTGCATGTCGTACACGAAGACGTCCCATTTGCCGTTCGTGTCGTCGGGAACGAGGTTGCTCGCGTTGGAGCCGAAAGCGACATACCGGCCGTCGCCGCTGACCGCCGCACCGTTCGAGTCGCCGTTTCCCTGTGCCCCCGAGGAACTGACGCTGACCCGCACAACCGCGTCCGTCTGGCGGTCGTAGAGAAAGACGTCGTAAGTGCCGTTGGTGTCGTCCGCAACAAGCGTGGCGGCGGCAGAATCGAAGGCGACGTAGCGTCCGTCGTCGCTCATCGAGGGACCATACGAATTCGAATCTCCTTGCACACCGCTGGAACTGACGCTGACGCGTTCAACTGCCCCGGTATTCAGGTCGCGCACGAGAATATCCGAGCGGTTGTTGTTGTCGCCCGAAATGAGATTGCTCGCCCAGGACACATAAGCGACGTACTGCCCATTGCCGCTAAACGACGGGTCGGAGGAGGCACCATTGGCCTGGCTTCCATCCGCGGCGACACTAGCGCGCTCGATCGAACTCGTCTGGCGGTCGTAAAGAAATATGTCCCCCTCGGCGTTCGTGTCATTCGCGACGAGATTGGTGGCGCTGGATGTGAAAGCGATGTACCGGGCGTCCGACGTGATCGCAGGATACACGGACGTCCAATTCGGTTCGCTGCCGTCTTCCGCGAGACTGATCCGCTCGAAATCGCCGGTCTGTCGGTCGGCCAAAAAAATGTCGCTGTAACCGTTCGTGTCGCCGGCGACCAGGTTCGTTGCGTGCGAGGAGAAGACGACATAGCGGCCGTCCGCGCTGAGTGCGGAGAACTCAGCCATGCCGTCGCCCTCTGCTCCGCCGGCGGCCACACTCACCCGTTCGATGCCTGCCGCAGCAGAGGCCGGATACGTCTGGCTCCAGCCCGGTTGGGCCACCTCGCCGACGAAATAGGTGCCGGGCGCGAGCGGGCCGATGCTGTAGCTGCCGTCGGCGGCCGTGACGTCGAAAAAGTCCTCAATTCCTTCGTCCCACTGGCCGTTCTGGTTTTCGTCAACGTAGATGGTCCAGCCGGGAAGGCCCGGTTCGCCGCCGGGCTGGCCGGGGTCGTCCCAGAGGCCATCGCCGTCGAGGTCGTTCCAGAGGCTGCCCTGAATCATTCCGGAAAATGCGCGGTTCCCGAAATCCATGCCCGCGATCACCTGGCCCGCCTCTACGGTCACGATGTGGACACGGTCTAACCGGCTGTTGCTGAAATCGACTAGATCGACTCCGTCGACATCCGGCAGCGCGACGGCGGCAGTCTTCGTGGTCTCGTCGAAAGCAAGACCGGAGGGCGTACTCGTCAGCGGCACAGCATCGATGAGCGCAGAGGATGCGCCGGCGGCGTCGACGCGGTAGAAGGCCTGGTTGCGGGTCCAGACGTTGCCCGTGTGCCAATGCGTCAGGAGGGACTTGCTGGCGGAGACGTACAGGACCGAATCCGCCTGCGACAGGTAGGCGGATTGCGCGTACATCGAGGTAGACCCAAGCAAGACCGTCTGGACCACGGAATTGGTCGACGCTTGGATGACGTAAACCACCGGGAGCTGTTCCGCGCCGGTCACCCCGCCTACGTAAACGAATTCGCCTGCGGCATCGACGCTCACGCCACGGGCGTACGTGATCCCTGAGATCGTAGTTTCCAGATGCGATGCAGCACCATCGACGTGAACGACGAGAACGCGACCGGCCGTGAAATTCGCGATGTAGGCCCGGGAGCCGTCGGGAGAGAAAGCCACCTCGTCGTCGGATCCACCGGTCAGAACCGGCACGGTTGCCACAATGCTGCGAGTGACCGTGTCGACCAGCACAAACTGACCATCCCAGTAATTGTAGATGCCGAGCTTCGAACCGTCGGCAGTCAATTCCATTTGGCCTATCTGGCCGGTGGCGAGTGATCCGACGACGGAACTGGTCGCCCCGGCGAGTTGGATGAAATGCACGCGGTCGGTCCCCGTGCCGCTGCCAACATAGGCCGTCTGGCCGTCGGGGGAGATCAGCACACGGAAGGGCCCCTCGGCCACCGGCAAAGTGGCCACCACCGAGTCGCTGGACAGGTCAATGATCGAGACGGTGTTGGAGTTGCCGTTGGCGACCACGGCATGGGTTCCGTCCGGCGTTGTGGCAAGCCCCGCGACCCGACCTCCGGTGTCGATGTAGGCGCGAACCGTTTGCGTTGTCCGATCGATAACCGAGACGTTTTCCGACGCTGTGTTGCCAACCACGAGCACCGAACCGGCATCGCCGAAAGCGACCATGCCGGGGCCGTCGCCCTCGGGCGCCTCGCCGCTGAGGATCCGTCCTTCGACCACACGATTGTCGAGGTCGTAAAACTGCACATGCTCGCCGACGAGGTTGTCCAGCGCCACGGCCCGGTAACCGACGGGGCTGAGAGCGGCTTCGTGACAATTCCCCGATTCCAACTGAGCGACGACGGTCTGTGAAGCAACGTCGATTACGGTTCCGAAGGCATTGGAGGCGAAGGCATATCGGCCGTCGTACGACAACTCCAGGTCGTCGACGACCCCGGTGAGAAAACTGGCGGTGATCTGTCCGTTGGCCAGGCTGATGAAGGCCACATAGTTCGGAATCGGGGCAATCACGTGGCTCTTGTCGGCAGTGATTCGAATGAACTGCCAGTCGAGCGGCTCGGCCGTGTCGTAGGTGACCGTAATGGAACGAGTAACCAGATCGACCACGCTGACCTTTTGGGAACTGCCATGGCTGATGACGGCCATGGTCCCGTCACGGCTGATGTCGATGGCGCTGGGAGTTGTGGCGGCCAGCGTGGCAAGCGTGTTGCCGTTGAGATCGTAGAGCAAGACCTGCGAATTCCACTGGTCCGCCAGGACAATGGTCGTATTGTCGGATGAGACTGCGAACTGCGTGAAGATGTTCTTTTGGACGCCCGATGCAAAGTTGTAGTCCCAGCCAAGACTCCCTTGCGGAGCCGAGGGGAAACTACGGACTTCCGCCAGGGTGGAAAGAGAGATGATCGAGAAGGACGACTGCACCGCGTCGTTGATCACGCCCACCACGGCGTAAGCCCCGTCGGCCGTGACCTCCACGCGGTAGGGCTGCGATCCGGTGACGGGAACGTGCGACACCGAATGATCGCTGAGGTCCACGATGGAAACCGTATTGCCGTACAGGTTCGGCACCACGGCGTAGCTGCCATTGGGGGTGACGGCAACGTCCACCGGATACTCGCCCACCGGGATCGTGGCCGTCACGGTACGGGAGGCAGCATCGAGAATCACCAGGTTGTTCGAGTCGCGATGGACGACAAGGACCGACTGGCCGTCGGGTGTGAAAGCGACCTCGCGCGGCATGTCGCCTTCGGGATCGGAGTTGACGGTGATGTAGGATGCCACGGGAGCCGCCTGCGGAGCCGGCAGAACGTCGCGAGACACTGGGCGAGGTTGCGACCAGGCAATGGTCTGCACCTCGTCGGGCTCGCCTGCCTCGCTACCCGGATAGGTTTGCAATTCGCGTACCCACGATGTCCAATCGGAACCGTTGGAAAGCTGCTGTGTGGCCGGAGGAACTGCCTCGGCCGGAAGCTGCACCGCGGAACTCGCACCGCGCGCGGGGAAGGTCTGGTCCCAACCCGACTGCTGCACCTCCGCCACCGTGTAGGTGCCGGGCTCCAGATCGATGAAGGCGTACCGGCCGTCGGCGTCGGTCACTTCGCGCGGCTCTGGGTCGTCCCACTGGCCGTCGTTGTTAATGTCCAGATAGATCTGCCAGCCGGAGAGCGCCGGTTCCCCCGGATCCCAGGTTCCGTCGCCGTCGAGGTCGTGCCACTTCGTACCCTGGATGCGGCCGAACGGGCTGGTGAAAGGAGTAAGGGCAAGCGCGGCGTTGGCATTGATACGGCCGTAGCCGTAGTACGAATTGAATCCGTCGGTGTCGTAGGCGGCAGCCCCGTTGTTGCCGCCGATCTTGTCCGCCGAAGCGCGCAGGATCTGGCGGACCTCGGCGGCCGTAAGGTCGGGGTTCTTGGAGAGGATTAGCGCCGCTACGCCCGCAGTCAAAGGCGTGGCAGACGATGTGCCGCCGAATGATGACGTGTAATCTCCCGCGTCGTAGCCGACCGCGCCGGTGCGGTCGGTCGTCGTGATGCCGGCAAAACCGCCGTTGCTGGGCGCGACGATCTCCACCGAGGTGCCGCGGCTGGTGTCGGCGGCGTATTGGCTGTAGTCGGATCGGTAGTCCCAGTCGGTGCTGGCGCCGACGGCAATGGTGGCGGGGTGGCTGGCGGGATAGGAAATGACCGTGGTGACGGCGGGCACGCCACTCGCCTGCAGTTCCGCGTACGGCCCATCCCATTGGCCCGTTGCGACATCTTTGACCCGCAGACTCAAAACATCGTTGCCCGCCTCGCTCGACGTCCAAGCCAAATAGACGAGGCTGCCGCCTCCGGAAGGTACGGTGATGGTGGGAGAGAGGAGAACCGTGGTCTGGTTCTGTTTGATTGTACCGGCCTTTGCCTGATAGCGTCCGGTACCGTACGCGTGTGCCGGATCGTCCACGATCGACCACGCTACGTTTCCGGACGTCGACCAACCGCCGGGCATCGCCAGGGTGTCGAACCGCTGAATCGTTCCGTCCGGAAAGGCGGCCAGGCCCAACCAGACCGTATCATCGCCATCGGTGCCGTTTTTGTCCTTGGAGTATTTCCACTCGAAGATGACCTCCCTGCTGCCCCAACTCGCGTCGAGATTGTGCTGATAAACGCGGTAGCCCGACGCAGCGTTTCCGGTGGCCGCGAACATGGGAATGCCTCTTCCCTCGCGGCCGTTGGTGGCGGCCCAGTCGAAGGCTGCATCCAAAATCGGATCTGGAGGAATACTCCAACTCATGTTGATCACGTCCGCCCCGCGCCAGGTTTCCAAGCCGTCCTTAGTCCGGCCGGCGGCGTAGTAGATTGCTTCGGCGAAGCTCGAGTAGGGCATCGCAGGTCTGCCCAGGCGGACGGGCATGATTTGCACGTTGCCCGCCGCGCCGGTCACGCCTTGGCCGTTGTTGCCGGCGGCCGCAGCTACCCCGGCCACCGACGTGCCGTGGTTCTCGTCGATCGTGCCCGGATTCGGATCGTTATCGTTGCCGTTGACGTCCCAGCCGTTGACGTCATCGATGTAGCCGTTACCGTCGTCGTCGATGCCGTTGCCAGGTATTTCTCCCGAATTCGTCCAGATCGACAGATCGGGGTGGTCCGTCTGGACCGCGTCATCGATAACCGCCACGACAATATCGTTGCCGCCAAACGTGGTATCCCATGCTTCGGGCGCGTCGACGTCGGCATCGATCCGCGCGCCGGTCTGGCCGGTGTTGTTCAAGTGCCACTGGCCCGCATAGAGCAGGTCGTTGGGCGTGTATTCCGGCCGGAATTCGGTGAGGAAATCGACCGAGGCCCAGGCCACCCGCGCGTCGGACGGCAAGCGGTTGGCCAGATCGACCGCGCCGGAAAATCCACCGGCCACGGTAACCACGAATTGATCGGCGGTGCCGGCCAAGGGGCGGTAGTCGAGGAAAGCCTCTTGGGAGAAGTACAGATCCGAATCCACACCCGACTCGAGTGCCACCACGATCGCGTCATTCGGCCATTGACGCAAGCCGGTCTGGCTGTTGATAAAAGTGGGGGCTGCCCACGCGACTGTCGGTAGATGGGCCACGCGAGACAGGATCGCGTCCAATTCGCGACCGTTTCTTGCCGATGCAGAAAACGCGATCTTCGATGCACCCAACACACTCTTGGGCGTGAGCCCGCTAAGGCCCTTTCCAGCTAGGATCGACCCCGCGTGGTTCAACGGCAGAGGTAGTTCGTCGCCGAAGTCCACAACGATTTCATCCAGCGCCCTCAGCAGACCGATGCTGCGATCACCGGCCCAGTAACTCTCCCCATTGTCGACCCAAGCCGAACCGGAATTGGCCTCGGTCAGAATCTCCAGCGAGCCGCGAGTGACTTCCGCACGACCAAGAAGCGGGCCTGCCAATTCCAACCCCCCGATGCTCAGCAGCGTTCGCTCCTCGAGTTGCTCGATCCGCCCCAGTCGCGAGTGAAGCGGCCGACCCTGACCGTCCTGCAATCCATGTCGTCGCGCGCGACGCATGGGACGTGCAACTTGACGCATGGGACGTGCAACTTGGGCGAGCCAACGAGTGCCATCGAAGAACCGTTGCATAGTTCTCTCCTCGCAACGTAAAGCGGAGCGTCACGGACAACGGCGCCAGTCATCCGGTGTGTTCGCGCGAATTCATCCCGAACGGCAACATGGGAGTCCTGCCGCGGTCTTGTGCGCAGCAGCAACAGCACAGAGACAGATCTGTCATCGACCGCCCGACGTGAATGCGCCGCGCCGCATCAGGAATCGCCCATTCCCGGAAATCGATCAGTCGCGTGTAGGATGATGACGAAAACCTGTCGCGTCAACCCCCGCCGGGCGGGGGTTGGTGCATGACAAGCGAAACGGTTTTTGCAGAGGCGCGAAAAGCAGGGAGAATGAAGCAGAGAGAAGGAAAGCAAGAGCATTGTCTTGGTTCCCCGCCGGACCGTGGCCTGCAAGGGGCCGGGGGCCCGTTTCCGTATCGGCCGCTACTTGCCGATGATCCGCCAGCAGCGATGAATCCTTCGGTTGCGGAAGTCGGGCGGGACCGTCTGGCGGCTGATCTCGCGAATCGACGCTCCCGATATTTCTGCTTCCGCGAACTTGAAGCGGCGGAAATTCGTGGAAAAATAGATCACGCCGCCCGGCGCCGTCCACGAGAGCAACCGTTGGAGCAGTTCCACGTGGTCGCGCTGCACGTCCCAGATATCGTCCATCCGCTTGCTATTGGAGAACGTCGGCGGGTCGACCACGATCAGGTCGAACGCATCTTGCCGCGGGCGACCGCGGAGCAGGTCCATGGCATCGCTGCGCAAGAATTGGTGTTCCGGCCCGCCGAATCCGTTCAGCCGCATGTTCTCGCCGGCCCAGTCGAGATAGGTGTTGGACAGATCCACGGTCGTTGTCGAAACTGCCCCGCCGGTGGCCGCATAGACCGTGAAGGCGCCCGTGTAACCAAAAAGGTTGAGGAACCTCTTCCCGGCCGCCTCGCCTCGGACCATGGCGCGGGTGATGCGATGGTCGAGGAACAGGCCCGTGTCGACGTAGTCCGAGAGATTCACCCGAAATCGCAATCCGCCCTCGGAGACGACGAACACTCGCTCGGCCTCCGCCACACGCTCGTACTGCTCCGTGCCGCGCTGCCGTTGTCTCCGCTTCACGAAAATATTCGCCCGCGCGATGTCCAGCACGTCGCCGGCGGTGCGGGCGATCAGGTCGAGCCAGTCGGCCTGTTCGGCCGGCGTGCGGTCGAAAGGCCGGGCGCGATCGGCGATGTGCAGGCAATCTTCATACCGGTCGACGATGACGGGCACTTCCGGTACGTCGCAATCATAGACCCGATAACAGGTGATTCCCTGCCGCGTCGGCCAGCGCCGAAAATGCCGGGCCCGGTTGACCAACCGGGCACGGAAGATCTCCGCCTGACGCAGCGCCTTCTCGGACAACCCGCCGAACGCCGGCCGCGCGACTTTGCTCGAGCGCGGCGCAGCGGGCGGGGAGGCTGCGGCTGCTTCGCTGACTGACGGTTCCGTCTTCTCAGGAGATTCGACCGGCGCGTCCGACCGTTCCGCGTCAACAACCTCCGCGGGCGACAGGTGTCTCTCGCCTCGCGGCCATCCCGGCTTCGGGCCGTAGAACTGGTAGTACGTGCATTGGATGCCGCCGTTGTACAGCTTTCGCCGCCGGTCGGCTTCCTGGCCGACCAGTGCTTCGAAATCCGGATAGGACGTGAGAATATAGTGCGACCAGGTCGGCAGCCGCCGCAACACCAGCGGCATCGACTGGTAAAGCGCCGCGACCTCCCGTCCGATGCCGGACCGTTCTCCGTAAGGCGGGTTGCAGACGATGCAGCCAAACGGCCGTTTGCTGGTCAAATCGGCGAACGCGCGAAGTTGAAAGTGGATCTGCTCGCCGACGCCGGCCTCCGCGGCGTGATGGCGGGCCAGTTCCAGCGCGCCTTTGTCGATGTCGGTGCCGATGATCCGTTCCGGCAGCGAGGGCCGGGCCAGATCGCGGGCTTCCTGGCGAGCCTGTTTCCAGGCGGCGCCCGGAATCCGCTCCCATGCTTCCGCGGCGAACGAGCGGTTCAGCCCCGGCGCCAGATTACGGCCGACGAGCGCCGCTTCGATCGGGATCGTGCCCGTGCCGCAAAACGGATCGATCAGAGGGCGATCCGGGCGCCAAAAACTCAAGAGTACCATTGCTGCGGCGAGCGTTTCCTTCAAAGGCGCCTTGCCGACCAGCTTGCGATAACCTCGCTTATGGAGCCCCGGACCGGTGGTGTCGATCGTCAGCGTTGCCTGGTCCGAGAGCAGCGCAACCTCAATCGAATACTTGGCCCCGGTTTCGGCAAACCACTCCACGCCATAGGCCGCTTTCAGCTTCTCCACGATCGCTTTCTTGACGATCTTCTGGCAGGCCGGCACGCTGGAAAGCCGCGACTTGATCGACCGGCCCGTCACCGGGAACATGGCGTCGCGCGGGATCCATTCTTCCCAGGGCAAGGCATAGGTCCGGTCGAACAACTCCCCGAAATCGTTCGCCTCAAACGTACCGAGCCGCAGCAGAACACGGTCCGCCGCTCTCAGCCAGAGATTTGCCCGCGCCAGAGCCGTTTCGTCGCCTTCGAACAGCAATCGGCCCGGCTGAATCGTAGCCGGCTCGTAACCCAAGGCTCGCAGTTCCCGGGCAACCACCGCTTCGAGCCCAAAAGTGGAGGTCGCGATCAGTTCGAGGTTCGCCATGCCGACTATTATACCATACCCTTTGAGCGCCCCGCAGGTATCACCCACACACAGCCGCCACGGAAGCGTGTGCCGTGTTGTCCTGTCACGGCGTGCCGTGCGAATCCGGTGGATGCACGCAAGCAGCCCGGCTGCTACCATCCACTTCGACGCCGGCGTACCGAACAAGGAACGGTTGCGGTGCGGCGATGTAGAGCGGGGCATCGAGGAAGGACATCAGGGTTGGGGATGAAACGCCCAGGACTATGGCCTTCCTCGGACACTTCGATCATACTGGCCGGGGCATCGTCGACGTGGAAGCGGAGCAAGGGTTATTCGCTTCGGTCCGCTGAAGGAAGCATCTGGCCTGGGACTCCCTGGAGCCGACCGCGTTTCACTTCCTGGAGAAATCATGAGCGTCACAGCCACAGGGCACAAACGTTTCCGCATCGCAGCCGTACAGATGAAGTTTGCCCCCTCGATTGCCGGGAATCTCGCGACGATCGAACGGATGGTCAAGGAGGCTGCGCGGCGGCGGGCCGATGCCGTGCTGTTTCCCGAGTGCGCAACCACTGGCTATGCCTGCGATTTCGGCGCCCTTCGGCCCAAAGATGTCGCCGCTGCCCTGGAGACTGTGGCCAGTCTCGCAGCACGCTACCGCATCAACCTGCTGGTTGGCTCAGCCGTGTTCCGGCGCCGGAAGCTGCAAAACTGCCTGGTGGTGTTCGACCGGCTTGGCCGTCCGATCCACTGCTATGCCAAGTGCCAGTTGGTCGATTCGGACCGGCAGTTCTTCGTGCCGGGCAACTCCATCGCCCTGTTCGAGATCGACGGAGTCCGTGCCACGGCAGTGATCTGCCACGAGCGCCGTTATCCTGAACTCGTCCGGCTCGCAGTCATGGCCGGTGCGCAGATCCTGTTCCATCCCAACGCCGGCATGGACGCACTGTCCGTCTCCCGCCGCAAGCGGGGCGGTCGCGACGGGATCGCCGTCCGGGCCTTCGAGAATGCCATCTTCTACGTCTTCGCCAACTCCGTCGGCCCGCAAGGCGGCGGGAAATGGTCGGCTGGGGACTCGAAGATCGTGGCCCCGGACGAACGGGTGCTGCGCCTGGCCGACAACAAGAACGAGGCTCTCCTGGTGGCCGATCTCGATCTCGCCCTCGCCACGCGCAGGTATGCGATCGACAGTCTGGAACATCCACGGTTTCTCGCGCCCCGGTGGCGAGAGATCGTCGGTCAGGTGGTTCGCCAGAGCAAGACCGAAGGCGGCTTGATGTTGCCTAGCCAAGAGCGGCGGGCCGACTTGAGGGAGACAAGATGGAAACTCTGACTGAAATCCCGTTCTCGTTGGACGCGGCCACGTTGATGAAGCAGGCGCACGTCGAGCCTGGATCGGACGATGCCAAGGAATTGCGGGCCTTGATGGATGTCGCGGTCGAGGTCGGTAAGCCAAAGGCTGCTTATGCCGTGTCGTTCGTGGAGGCGAGGAACGGCGATACCGTGGAGGTTGGCGGCACCCGGTTCGCGAGCCGAACGCTGGCCAGGAACCTGGAGTCTACCGAACGAGTCTTCCCGATGGTAGCGACCTTCAAACACGAGATGGACGAAGCTCGCCCGGCAAGAGGGGACATGCTGAAGGAGTTCTGGTGGGATCGGAGCAAGAGCGAAATGCTTGGTGCAGCGTCAGTTCGCGAACGCGAACTCTTGCTTGCGATTGAGGCTCGGCGTCGCGCTGGCTTTCGATGGGATGACCGGGCTCTGGCAATGGAGTACCAGCAACAGTCCAGCTTACCATCCTTTCTTCACCAGCCCTCCCCGGTTCAACTCACTCCGCTACGCGGAAATCGAACTTCCTATCAGCATTAGCTCACAAGGAGGACTCAACCGATGTACCGAACCGCATTCCATGTCGTCGCGGCTTGTGCCGCGATCTTCCTATCGGTCGAACCGACGTCGGCGCAGAACGCGGCCGTTGCCCCGGAGGCAATGATGATGAGACTCATCATCCAGGTCGACTTCGACAAGGATACGGGCCAGAACTTCGGCACATTGTTCGAGGCGGTCGATGCGCAGGGCCGTGTGGTCGCCGGCGCGGGGTTCCCGGGCCTGTACAACACAACGTGCCGCAACGACCGCCGCAGTCTTCAGTTCTACGTGCGTCCGGCACAGGATACCGGTCGAATGGTGCCGGAAATGCTGCCGCGGTTCAGCGGCGACACTGGCGTGTACATCGGCGATATCAACGGCAGGATGTACGCGATGGGCCAGCGGGTCGCCACGCGCGTCCAGGCCTGGGACGACGCGGCGGGCCGCTGGGAGGTTGCGCCCGAGTATGCGAACGCAGCGCTCCGCAACGGCGATGGCATCATGCACCTCGGCGATGGCCAGCTCTCATTCCGCAACAGCCGAATCGAGTACAACGGCCAACTTGTCCTGGCTGCGTCCGAGAAGGAGTCACTCCATCACGCCTACTACGCGCAGGGCCACCTGTTCTTCTTCCATGACCGGCCGGGCAAGACCAAGGACGGCGCGTTCACTCGTGTCTGTGCCTTGCCTTGGGTACCGGATCAGGCTGCACCGCCGGACCTGGCCACGGCCATCTGCGAGCCCACGTACTCGCTGCATGAGACGACCTGGGCTTGGGGTCAACTCTGCGCCAAGGTCATAACGGTGACCAATTGGGGTACGGTTCTGGTGTTCGACGGCGAGCACTGGACCACCCTGCGTAAACACGACGGCAAGAGCTACCAGGTGTACTCAATGCTGAATTACTACGACCGCCTGCTACTCGGACATTACCCGTCCGGCTGCCTCTTTGAATACGACGGCCAGACCGTGAAGGCGACCGAAAACTGGCCGCCGCGCATCCCCGGCGTAACCGGGTATGCACGTGAAGCCCAGGCCACCGCGCTCTACCGTGGCGACCTCTACGCCACAGTCTGGCCGTGGGCGGAACTGTGGCGTTACGACCGCAATGCCGGCCAATGGCTCGCCGTCGGGCGTATGTTTACACGTCCGCCGGTGACCGACAAGGTCGGGCATCCCTTCGAGGCCGAGATCGTCGCCTACAATGCGCTGCACGGCACGAAGAACGTGATCAACGACTGGGGCCAGCGCGCGACCAGCCTCGCGGTGGCCGACGGGGCACTCTACGTCGGCACTTCGAACAAAGGTGGCTCGCCACGACCGGTGGATTACACCTTCATCGATGACGCTGCGCTCGAAGAGTATGGCCGTGTGTGGCGGCTCCGGCTACCCGGGCATCTCTCCGCGCAGGTACGCTGGGTGAACGGCCCGACGACTTTCGAGTTCGTCGTGACCGCTGGTGAGATGCGTCTTCTCCAGGACGGCCTCGTGCTGGACAGCACCGTTCTGGACGCGACGCTGGCCAGCGGGGTGCGTGGCGCCAAGTTCACCTTGGGCGAAGGCCTCTTTGGCCGCTTGGCTGGGCTGGCAAAAGTGCTGCCAATGCCTTAGCTTAGAGCAGTCACGAGGCTTCTCTGAGCGAAATGCCGGACGCGCCCCTGGAGCGATTCTTGATGGCGATCGGCTGCCGTAGTACGATGGGCGGAGTGTGGAGAAGTCACGGCCCTGTTGGGAGACAGTGATGTTCGCCCTACGATCCTTCGGCGCCGGCTTGGGTGTCTCGCCTGGGTTAAGCTCGTTCAGGATTGCCACGTAAAGCCACTCGCGATCATGGCGAAGCCAAAGGTAACTGGGGTGGGCCGCGGTCGGTGTGTTCCCGGGCGTGCGACTGACGACCACCGCCTCCGCCTTCTCCAATCCGTCCCATTCGACCGGCTCCAGCCAGCCATCGATGACGATCGGCGACGTGGCCTGGCTTGCATGGCAGACGGGCATCTCCCCGGCGGACAACCGGTTTGATCGCCTCGTCGTCGACCAGGCGGGTCTCGTATAAGCCGCTTTCATGGCCGACAGGCCAGGTGGCGCGGAGTTCATCCTGGTAGAGACCAATCCTGTCCAGTGGCAGCGGCTCGAAGTCGCAGGCGGCGAACACGGGCGAATCCGCGCGAAGGGAGAAATCGCCGTGGTTCGGATCCTGGAAGCGGGGGTCGCCCTCCGTCCAGTTCTGCTCGATTCGAGCCAATCCTCTGGTCCGGTCCGATCCCAGCAAGAACGTCTCGCACTCGTACACCAGGTTGCGGGCCACCACGTTGCCCTGCAGAAAGATGCTGGTGTCGGCCGCCTGCCGCGGAAACTGCGTCAGCCGAGGGTAGCGACGCGCCCAGACCGGATTGGCGGCAGCCTTGGCGACGTAAGTATCGACCGGAAAGTTGGGCGGCTTGTTCACCAGGCCATAGAGATAGGTGCGATCCGAGAGATTCACGCCCGTGAAGCAGCGATGGAAGACGTTGTTCTCGACGCGGTTGTCGCACGCTCCAAAGAAGACCGCGCCGCTTTTGGCGTGGAATCGCTGAAAGATGTTGCCGTAAACGGTGATGTTGCTGTTGAAGCTGTCGATGTAGATGCCGCGGCGCGTGTCGTTGGCCACCTTCTTGAAGGTCTCGTTGTGCGGCAGGTCGTGCCAGTAGTTGTAGCGGACCACCTGGCCGAGTTCCAAGAGGGCGCCGACCGATACTTCCCCGTACATATAATAGGCGCCGGCATCGCCCGCCTCGTGGCAGACGTCGTGGATCTCCGAGTACTCCAGCACGTTGTCGTTTCCGTGAACGAGGAACGCCTGGTGGGGGGCGTCGTTGACCAGGCAATGGGAAACCCGGTTGCCCACGCCGCTCATCTCGACCCCCGCCTGGTATCCGATGCGATTCCAACGGGCGAAGTGGTGGATGTGGCAGTTCTCGATCACGTGCCCGGACGGGGTCAGATCCTCGCGGTTGCCGCCGCTCACCTTGATGCCGGCGTCGCCGAGGTAAGCCAGATCGCAGCCGACGACTTCGTGGTTGGTCCCGCCGCCGATCTCGACGCCGGTGACTCCCAGGTTGCGGAAGACACACCCGGCCAGCAGCACGGATTCGCCGTCCTGGATTACCACGCCGTGCTGCCGCCCCGCCTCCAGCGTCAGGCCGCGAAACACCACGTGCGACGCGCCGTCCAGACGGATCAGTGGCTGCTCCAGAATGGACACGATCGTCTCGCTCTCTGCCAGGTCGCCCGGCGGCCAGAAGAACAGCACGCCGCGGTCCCGGTCGAGGTGCCATTCGCCCGGCGCGTCGAGTTCGCAGAGCAGGTTGATGCCCTGATATGGCGCACCCAAGGCAAACTCGCGTCTCTTCAGTTCGTAGGGAGTTGTGCGGTTCCAGTCGACGCGGATCGTACGCTTCTGCGCGTCGACGCCGGCGACTTTCATGTAGGAACCATAGAACAGGTATTGCCAGCAGCCAAACACCCAGGCGTCGGATTCGTCGGCCCAGGCGTCCTGGCGAGGGTTGCTGTACGAAAAGACGTCGCTCTCCCTGGCGACAGTCCGCCCATGGTCTTTCTCGGTCTCCTGGCCGCTGAGTTCCACCGTGGTGAAACGCTCGCTCATTTTCCGGGTATCGTTGGGCCAGCGAGCCAGCGGCATGGGCTCGCCGTTGAAAAACAGTTCCAGATGCGCCGGGGCATTGGGGTCGTCTTTGCCGCCAATGCTCTTGCCGCGCGGACGCAGCACGCCGAAATCCGCGACGCCCGCCGCCTTCAGATCGATCTGGCGAACGTGCTGCTGTGCCGCGGCCGGTATTCGCTTTCTGCCCACCGGATCGGTCAACGGGGCAAATCCGCGGATGACGCGACCGCCACGAAGGATCGGCGTGGCACCCGGCGCGGCCTGGTAGACGACCGGCGCCGCCAGCGTCCCCGAATCGTCGGCGGAAAGCACGAACGATTCGGTTTCACGCGGATACACGCCGGCTTTCAACAGAACCGCCACGCCGCCGTCGGGCAGCGGGCCCGCCCTCTTGACCTCGCGAACGGCATCGCGGGCCCGCTCCAAAGTGCGCAACGGGCGTTCGTCGGTGCCCGGGTTGGCGTCGTCTCCGTCGGGCGCCACGAACAGACGCGAAGCCGGATGTGAGATGCGGTCGATCCGGCGGCGGCGGTCGTCGCGCAATGGTTCGCCGTCGGCGAGCGAGTCGATTTCGCGCAGCCGCTCGATCGCCGCTGCGCGGAACGCTTCATGCCGGGCGACAAAAAACTCCTGCATCTTTCGGTACGCTTCGCGGGCCGACGCGTACTTCCTCTGATCACGCTCGATGTCGCCCAGGGCCAGCATGGCCTGCGCCCGGTGATGGAGGGCTGCCGAATCATCGTCGGCAAGCTCCGTGTAGCTCCGGGTCGCCTCGGCGAGGAGTCCCTCGCGTCGAAAGCTCTCCGCCACTCGCAGCCTGGCCATGGACCGGGCGGCCTCGAGCGCCGGCGGCCCCTCGCTGCCCGATCGCGCCAGAAACGGTGCGAACTGCCGGCGGTAGGAGTCCTCATCTTCGCCGCGTCCGGAGGGCGGAACCACCTGAGCGAAAAACCGTGTGATCTCTTTCCTGGACTGCAGATCGGGATCGCCCAGGGCCTGCAAGAACTCCGCGGGCAGAGCCGTGCCGAAGATCCCGACGTCCGCGATGTCGACGTTGAGTACGCCGAGCCCGCTGTCGCACTCGCCGATGCGGAACCACGCCCCCTCCGGCCCGCGGTGGTAGGCCATGGCAACCTCGCTCTCCGCGCGCAGAATGCCGTCGATCCACATCGCCAACGTCTCGCGGTCCCACGTAATCGCCACGTGATGCCAGTGGCCGGTCGTGAGGTAGCCCGTGCTGGCGAGCCGCCGTGCTCCGACTTCGGGCCGGCCTAATTCAAAGCTCAACGTGGAACTCCCCGGCGTCACCGCCATGCGCCAACCGTGGTAGTAGCCGCTGCCCACTGCCATGACGCCGCCCGCGCTGCGGTTGTACCCGAGACGGTCGACCTTCTCCAGATCGTTGACCCGCAGCCAGCAACAGAGCGTAAACCCGCTATCCGGGATGTGGATGGCGGGCCCCCGCAACAGGCCATGGAAAATGTTGATCGCCTTCTGCCCTGGCCAGTATCCTTCCCTTGCCGTGAGCACACCCTTGTCCGGCCCAGGTTCGAATTTCAGGTCCGAGTTGGCCGGCCCATCGAAGTCATACCAGGCGATCGAGTCCGGTCTCGCCCGCAGTTTGTCTCGCAAGGCCGCCTGCGTGGCTTGCAGGTCGGGTAGATCCAAGGCAGCAGCCGGCATCCCCTCGGCATTGCCGAAGCACAGCAAGCAGCAGAGCAACGCAGAATGGTTTAGCACTGCTGTAAACATGGAAACACGTCCTTTCCCTGTCGCAAGGTCATATGCCGCAGCATTGAAGCTAGCGAGGCAGCCACCCCGGGTCAAGAACGGCCCTGCCCGGCCGACCGGCTCCCTGGAATCCGTGATCGGCGACTGCTAGAATGGCGCCCGGCCGCAAGCCCCGGCTCGTTGGCTGTGCATGGCACAACTCGTCGAAGCATGGTTGTCACGACTTGGCCGTGTTTGTCGACTGGAGGCCTTACCTTGACCATCATGAACGAACAGGAACGGGAGGCTTTGAAAATGACCAATCCAGCAGGCCCGACGGCCACGACCGTCATCTGTTTTCTTGTGATGCTCCTGTCCTGTTTCGCTGGCCCGCAGCAGAGTGCAGCGGGCATTCTGGAATACCTCGGTTCGATGGCGGATCGACTGACCACTGAACGGAAGCCGCCCGCGACGCTGGCTGAATGGCAAGGGGGCCGAGAGGAACTCCGAAAACGGTACATGGAAATCATCGGTCTTGATCCACTTCCGGAAAAGACTCCGCTCAACGCACAGCTTGTGGGGGATGCCGTTGATCTGGACCACTGTACTTTCCAACGAGTCGTATTTGAAAGCCGCCCGAAGGTTTTTGTGGCAGCTCACCTCTATATTCCCAAAGACGTTTCCTTTCCCGTTCCCGCTGTGATTTATGTCCCCGGCCACAGCAGGAGAGATGCCTACAGGGCCCATCCTCGCACTTATGCTGAGAATGGTTTTGTGTCGCTGGCCCTGCCCATGGTCGGTGAAGAGGGGAAGCGCGGCGCCGGATGGGGCAAGTGCGGAGAATATGGGCCTATCCGGGGGCATTTCAACTGGTACAGTACGGGCTATTCCGCAATCGGCCCTTCGGTCTGGGACGGGATCCGTGCCGTGGACTACCTTCTGACGCTCAAGGATGGCCGTGGGAACGCGATGGTGGACAACGACAAGATCGGAATGGCCGGTCTGTCAGGCGGTTCGGCTCGCACCTTCTGGACAGCCATCGCCGACCCACGCATTGCGTGCGCAAGCGCCTCGTGCGGCTTCACCGCGATCAAGGATTACGAACGGCCTGGAGGGATCAATAGTACGTGCGACGTGCATCTGTTCTACAATTGCTTTGGCCTGAGCTATGGGGAACTATACAGCCTGATTGCGCCGCGGGCATTGCTCGTTCAGCATGGAACGAAGGACACCCTCTATCCGAACCCGATGCCCGTTGCCGATTATGTCGGAAAGATCTACCAGCTTTACGGGAAACCGGAGAGATTCGAGTTTGCCGTCTATGAGCAGGGACACAGTTACGGCGGCGGCGTCTGGGATCGTGAGAATTCCTGGATGGACCAATGGCTCCGATCGGGAGACTCGCCGTTGACGATGTACGACCAGTTCACCACGACGCTCACCTGCTTTCCCAGCGGGGAGCCTGCCGAAATGGCTCATACGGAACGGCTGTTCACGCCGCCGACTCCTGAATGGACCGTTCACACCCAAGAGGAATTCCATCGATTCAAACAGACTCTCATGGGATGCCTTCGCGGCAGCGTGATCCGGACCGCTTTTGAAGACATCGATGCCCAACTGCGAACCGTGGGAAGAAACGAGTATCCCGGATACTACGTGGAACGCAAAGAGCTGAAGTTGGGCAAGGGAACGCTGACTCACAAAGGTCTCTTCTTCGGCAAGCCGGGAGAAGCCCGTAAGACAGTGATTCGGCTGGCCGACGGTGAAATCGACGAAATCTCTCTCGCCGCCTTCTATCGCGACGCCTGCCTTGAAGCCGGGGTCAACCTGTTTTGTGTGGAGATCACCGGAATCGGAGGAAACGCGTGGTCGACGGCGAACCGCTATTTGTTCGACCGTTTCGCACAGCTTGTGGGCCATACGAAATGCTCGCTGCGGATCAACGACGTTCTCGCCGCGGTCAAGACGATCTCCGCAGAGGAGGAGGTAGATCCCCGGGGTATCTATTTGTGGGGCAAAGGGAGCCTTGCTGTACCGGTGATTTACAGCGCCGCGGTGAACAGCCAGATAGCCGGTGTGGTGTTGGAAGACGCGCCCGATCGCCATATCGGGATTACTCCCGTCGAGGCAACCGAATGCGAAACAGCGCTGTTTCACATTCTTAAGTACGCCGATATTCCCCAGGCATGTGGATTGGTCTTTCCCCGCATGACGATTCTGACGGGAGGCAGACTGGCTGGGTTTCACTGGACAAAAACACTCTACGGAGATCTCGGGGCCGGGCAGAATTTCCTTGAGCACGACGGGTCCGTGAAAGCATTGCTCAGCGAGATCAAGAATGCGCCGATTGTCCAAACAGAGTAGGCATCGGTTCGAGAAAGTCCGCCTCAACTGTCGATCCAACCGGCCGCCGTCAGTCTCTTGCAGTTTTTTCCGCGTTCTTGATTCTGGAGCAAGAATTGGCGAAAATGGCAGCAAGCCTTTGAGAACAGGGCACTTAGAGTCTATCCGGAAAGTGCTGTTGCTGTAAACCTTGATTTCATGGGACATTGTGTGCTCGAGACCGGATAACCCGAAACAGGAGCACGCTGATGAGGACTGAGGCACGGAAGCCCTATCGTAC
>JAAYEH010000664.1 GCA_012728855.1 Rhodopirellula sp.
ATTATCCCTGGTTCTGGGGCTGGGATGAAAAGACAGTGGACTTCCTGGGCGGCAAGGAGTTCGACGGGAACCGGTGGAACGACTGCCATTACACGAACAAGGTCAAGCAGGCCGCCCGCGACGCGGCCGGAAAGGGCAAGCGATGATAAAGCGGCTTTACATCGACAACTACAAGAGCCTGGTGAACTTTAATCTTCCACTTGGAGAACTGACGTTGCTCATAGGTCCCAACGGCGTGGGCAAGACCTCGGTGCTGGACGTCATGTTCGCGCTGCGACGATTACTCAGCGGCGACGCCAAGATCACGGACGCCGACGCGTTTCCAACGCCGACGCTCACCCGCTGGCAGAAGCGGGACAAGCAGGTGTTCGAAGTGGATGTGGTGCTCAACGGGGATGAATTGCGATATCGACTGGAAGTTGAGCATGAGCGACCAACTCGCAAAGCACGGATTGCGCTGGAGCGATTGGAATCAAAGGGTAAACCCCTGTTTGAGTTCCAGCGAGGAGAGGTGCATCTCTACCGCGATAATCATACACCCGGGCCAATATACAGTGCAGATTGGACCGAATCGGCCTTGGCTCGCGTGCCACCTGGGCGTGATAACGCTCAGCTCACCCGGTTTCTGGAGTTCGTGCGCAAGGTCATTGTTTGTGGATTATACCCGGCGAGTTTCGAAACGGAATCTTCGTCGGAAGATGCGGTGCTTCGGCGCGATGCAAGCAACTTTGCATCCTGGTATCGGCATGTGCTCTTGGAGCGACAGGAATTGGTGCCGGATTTCACCGCGGCGCTTCAAGAAGTGATTGACGGATTTCGCGGGATTCGGATGGAGAAGGTTGGATTGGATACCCGAGCCCTGATGGTCATGTTTGATCAATTCAAGGAAAGATACGAATTGCGGCTTGATGAGATTTCAGACGGTCAACGGGCATTGATCGCGCTTTATTCATTGGTTCGACTGGCTGCCGGCCAAGGGTATACGCTTTTCCTCGACGAGCCTGACAACTACCTTGCTTTGACGGAGATTCAGCCCTGGATCATTGGGCTGGCGGATGCGTGCGGCGCAGAGGTGCCACAGGCGGTGCTTTGCTCGCATCACCCGGAACTAATCGACTATCTTGGAGGCGATCGAGGGTTGCTACTCCAGCGGGAAAGTTCGGGAGCAACGGTTGTGCGGTCGTCCAGTGATTTGGCAGTGGAAGGCGGCTTGAAGTTGTCTGAGGTCATTGCCAGGGGGTGGGAACAATGAGCCGTAACGTCAACATCGTCATCCTGTGCGAGGATCGGCAGCATGAGGCGTTCGCTAGGCGGTTTCTGGCACAAGCAGGCAAAGGTTTGAGAGTGCAGCGGGTAGAGGTCAACCCGAAAGGTCGCGGCTCGGGAGAACAGTTCGTGCGGGCTCGGTTTGCAAAGGAACTTGCCTATTACCGCCAGCGACAACACCGAGTTGAGCAGGCTTTGGTTGTGGTGATCGACGCGGATCGTCGAGGGATTGAGGAGCGTGTGTCGCAAATCGATGATGCCGCGACCGAAGGTGGTCAGGAGCGACGCCGAGCGGATGAGCGCGTGGCCTTGTTTATCCCCGCACGGAACATCGAAACGTGGCTGGCATATCTGGATGGACAGACTGTCAACGAGGATGATGCTTACCCCCGCCTTGAGCGAGAGCGTGATTGCCAGCGACACGTCGAAATGCTCTATGAGATGTGCCAGCATCACTCGTTGCGGCCACCCGCGCCACCATCTTTGGAGGCAGCATGCGCAGAATATCGCGACCGGCTGCAAGCGTAACGAACATGGACGAGAAATCGACAACTTTGCTTGGATCGGTGCGCCATTCATTGATGCAGGCTGCGCGGTTCAACCCCGGCGACGTGGTGGCGCCCGCGGCAGTGCTATGGACTGACGCCGATGGCCAGTGGCGGCCGTTGGTGGAACAACTGCGCGGCATGATGCCCGAGTTTCTGACGCTGGGCGCGTACGACCCGGCGACGCAGACCGGGCCGGCGATCTGGCTGCGGACGGTGATCGAGCCGGCGGTGCGGGCCGACAAGTTCCCTGACCTCGCCTGGCCGAATGGTACGGTCCCGGTGATCTACATGCCGGGGGTAAGCCGCCAGACGCTCCGCGCGGTCGAAGAATGCCCCGACGCGCTCGAGCCGCTGGTCGAGCTTCAGTACCGTGGCGCGGTGTGGACACAGAAGAATGGCAAGGACTGGACGGTCCGCGCCTTCCTGGTGAACGACGAAGAGGGCCTCGGGCTGGATGTGGCCGAAGACAAGCTGACGCTCCAGGCGATGCAGGGGGCGCTGTCGCAGTTGGCGGTGACACCGGTGGCACGACTGCAAGGAAAGCGGCTCGAGGCGGAAGACTTTGACAAGCTGATGATCGGCGACACGCCGCGCGACTTGCTGCTGTGGCTGGGCGACCCAGGCGGCACACGCGGGCAGTGGGATCAGGACAAGTGGAACGCCTTCCGCAACCGCTGCCGGCAGGAGTACGGCTTCGATCCGGAGTGCGACGGCGAGATTATCGCCGGCGATAAGCTTGGCCAGCGGGAAGGCGCCTGGTATGGCGTGTGGGAGCGGTTCGCCGAGTCGCCGGCGTTGTATCCCGGCGTGCCGGACCTGCTGCGGCGAGCCAAGCCAAAGGGTGAGTTGATCTACGACAAGGAGCTGTGGCCGGACGAAAACGACTCGATGGAAAACGCCCTGCGGGCAGCGCTGGTGGAGGTCGGCTCGATGAAGCCGGCCGACGCGCGGCAGCGCCTGGAGCAGTTAGAAGCCGAGCACGGGCCGCGGCGCGGATGGGTCTGGGCGCGGCTGGGGCTGTGCCCGCTGGCCGGCGCGATGGCGCATCTTGCGGTGCTGGCCAAGCGGACGGCGGCGGCGCTGGGCGGCGACTCAGCCGATGTGATGGCTAGGTTGTACGCCGAGGGCGGGTATCTGGCAGACGATGCAGCGCTGCGGGCGCTTGCGTGCGTCAAAAGCGCGGAAGACGTGGCTGCGGTTCGGGCGGCGGTTCGATGCGCGTATCTGCCGTGGCTGGACGATACGGCGAGGCAGTTCCAGGCTTGCCTGGCGGCAAAGGCCCTGCCGACGGTGGAGCAGCAGGAAGGCGTAGAGGCCGCGGCCGGCGAGTGCGTGCTGTTTGCCGATGGGCTGCGGTTCGATATCGGCCAGCGTCTGGCGGCGATGGCCGAGGCGCGGCAGTTGGAGGTTTCCGCCGGCTGGCGCTGGGCGGCGCTGCCCACGGTGACGGCGACGGCCAAGCCGGCAGCTTCGCCCGTTGCCGGCGCGGTGCGCGGAGGGAACCTTGAGGCTGACTTCGGCCCGGAGGTGGCCGACACGGGCCAAAAGCTCAACACCGACCGCTTCCGTAGTCTGCTGGCGGCGGCGGGTTTCCAGGTGCTTGGGCCGGCCGAGGTGGGCGCCCCGCGGGCGAAGAACGCCCGTGCGTGGACTGAATACGGCGAGTTCGACAAGCTCGGGCACGTCCTCCAGGCGAAGCTGGCGTCGCGGATCGAGGACCAGCTAGAACTGCTGCTGGAGCGCGTGCAATCGCTGCTCGACGCCGGCTGGAAGCGCGTGCGCGTGGTGACCGACCACGGATGGCTGCTTGTGCCCGGCGGGATGCCGAAGGTGCAGTTGCCGAAGTACCTGGCAGAAAGTCGCTGGTCGCGGTGTGCGTCGATCAAGGACAGTTCGCACGTCGAGGTGCCCGTGGCCGGCTGGTCATGGAACCCGCAGGAGCGATTCGCCTACGCGCCGGGGGCGCACTGCTTCGTCGCCGGACAAGAGTATGCACACGGCGGCGCGAGCTTGCAGGAGTGTCTGATTCCGACGCTGACGTTCGTGGCGACGGGCGCCCCGGCCGACGTGGTCGTCACGGTGAGCGAGGTCCAATGGGTGGGCCTGCGCTGCCGGGTCACGGTGCAGCCGGCGGCAGAAGGCTTGTTGGCCGATCTGCGCACAAAGCCTAACGTCCCGAGCTCAAGTATCACTGGTGCCAAGCCGCTCGACGCGGATGGCAGGACCGCGCTGCTCGTGGCCGACGATTCGCTCGAAGGCACGATGGTGAGCCTTGTCATCGTCGATGCGGCTGGGCGCGTGGTCTGCAAAGAAGCGACCAATGTTGGAGGCGATAGGTAACATGGAACTTGACCATCTGGACCAACTTGCGGCATCGGCATTTGACGGCTACCTGGTCCGCAAAGACCTCGTGCGGCGTTATAGCCGGCAATACCCCGTGCCCACCTATGTGGTGGAATTCCTGTTGGGGCGGTACTGCGCGACGGTGAACGAGCAGGAGATCGAGGAAGGCTTGAAGATCGTCGAGCGGCAGTTGCAGGACCGGACCGTCCGCACGAGCGAGCAGGAGCTTTTCAAGGCGCGGGCGCGCGAGAAGGGTTCCGTGAAACTGATCGACATCGTGAAGGCCCGGCTGGACTCGAAGACCGATTCCTTCCTGGTGGAACTGCCGAGTCTGGGGATCAAGGACGTGCGGATCGCCGACACACTGGTTCATGAGCATGAGCGGATGCTGACCGACGGCTTCTACGCCGAGGTGACGCTGAGCTATGACGCGGCGATTGCCGAAGAGAAGTACGGCCGGCCGTTTGCGATTGAGAGTCTGCGGGCGATCCAACTCTCCAAGTCGGATGTGGTTGCGACAC
>JAAYEH010000665.1 GCA_012728855.1 Rhodopirellula sp.
GCCGTTCGGCGCCGCCGGCTGCGGGAGGGCCTCCCAGCGGACGCTGTCGATCGTGTAGACGACGTCCTTGCGTGGCTGAGAGAGATAGAGGGCCAGATTGGCCACGCGGGAGAGGTCCATGCCGAAGTCTTGCAGGTAGAGAGTGAGCCTCTTGTTCCAGCCCGGCTTCAGCCGCCCCAGGGAGACGGTTTCGGCGTCTTTGACCCCTTCGACGCAGAGCTGGGCGCCGAACTCGACGCTTTCGGGGGTTTCGAGGAACAGATCCATCACCAGTGCCTGACGGGCGGACCAGTTGGGCTGGGCCTTGGGATAAAGCCAAAGCGCCGGCCAGCTTGGCTGGTCCGATCCTTTGGCGACGACGCGCAGCGCATACTGGCCGTCGGTGGCGTAATCGGCCACGCGCGTGCCGGAGGCAATGCTTCTGAGCACGAAGGGGTTGTCGGGGTCGGATTCAAACGAGGCGACCATTTCGATTGCCGGTGCGGCCGGTTTGCTCTCCTCGGCCGGCACGAGCGAGACGAGGGCGAGGGTTATCGCAGCAGCCAATGCGAGAGCCGAGAGTCGATGGCCGGGAGAAGTCGAGAGCCAGACAGGGGCAGTTGGGGAAGGGTGCGCCGCAGGTGGTGCATTTCCCTCGTTTGGGTCAATTTTTCGCCCCTCGACGGTGCGAATTGTTGGACATGGTTGGATAAGTTCCATTTCTCTTCGATGAGCCGCATGATTGCAAGTTGTTGTAGGAATGCTGCTTGTGCGATCGGTCTGGAACGCAAGTCCGCACCATCCAAAAGTTGGGTGTCCAATAACCGCCGGCGTTTTCCACCCGTTGGAGTTACAGCAAGCGGCGACGGCAGTGCGTGAGCGGATGGCGCTTGGGGGTGGTTCGCGGGTCATTTCGTCCCTGCTTGTAGCGGCGGTTGCGGCGGGAGGTGGGGCGTGGGGTGGGTATACACCGGCTTTGGTCGGCTCCGGTGGAATTATGTTTAGCAGAACATCTGGCCCAATTTCCACACAATTCTGTGCGGAATTCTTGGGTGGTCTGAGCACAACACCGGATGTGGCTGACAGCAGTCTCGCCCCTGCCGCTGCTGTCCTTGGCCAGCGGGTTCTGGCCCTCGTCGAGACGGTACAACAACAGCGTGTGCTCGTCCGGCTGGAACAGCTCAAGCGGCGATCGCTCAAGCCCGGCAGGCTGGAACCAACAAACAATCACAACAGCGACGCCGCCAGAGACATCCGAAACATGAGGCAGGCTCTCAGGGGATTGTTTGAGGTGGGCGGGGTTGAGAAAACTAGGGCGGGCACGTTTTCCTGGCGGGGCGGGGCTGCTATGCTGGGAGCAAGAAGCGGTGCAGCGCACGATAACGCCGCCTCGCTGCGGGAGCAAGTGTGCGATCCGCCGCTGGAAAAAGGGTGTTGTCGTAGAGCGGAATTCACTCCGCTTCCGACTGAACGGATTGAAATCCGTTCTACGACCGACTGCCCGTCTGCGGGATACCTGGTGCGAATCCGATGCGAACGCCTACGACCCGACGCAAGTTTCTGGGCCTGACCACCAGTGCCGCGGCATCGACGCGGGCCGGCGCCGGCCGGACCGCCACTGCCTATAACGGGAAGGAGTCAGCCGTGGATTTTCGAACAATGCGCGTGCGAATCACGCCCCGAGGCGCGGTTTTCGTGGTGGCGATCGCCCTGACCGCCGCCGCTGCAGGGACGGACGTGGCGCAAGCACAGATGGTGAATCCCTACGCCGGGATCGACTGGGAAAACGTGCGGCCGCTGCACTCGTTTTCGCACCAGCATGGTAGAGATCCCCGGGTGTTCTGGAACATGGGTTTCGGCCACCTGCCGATCTCGAACTATTACCCCTCGCGACCGTTTTATCCATTGCCTGACAAATTCCTGAAAGAGCATCCCGATGCGCTGGGGGCGCCGAACGCCGAGCAACACTCCACGATCGACAGCGGGATGCATTTCTGTGCGATCGGAAGCCTTTATACGGTTGGCTATGGCCAGACCCCGCGGTTCAAAGCGGGCCAAACGCCGATCGAACACGTGTTCTCCGGGTTGAACGTGTTCGACGGAGACAAATCGCCCTGGCTGGGAATCTACCGGCTCGACCTGCGGATTGCGCAAACCGCAAGGACGGACAAAGAAGCCGAGGTCCTGCTGACGATTGAAGGCGCGGAGGCGGTCAGCCACAAGACCTTCGCGCCAGTCGGAGACGGCCTCGTGCGCCGCCAACGCGTGACGTCAAAGTCGCCGGAATCGATGTACCTGAAGACCACGGCAGCCGACGTCCGGGTGCGTCTTGAGTTCGATCCCGCCTCGACCCGGATCGATCGGTTCCGGTTGATGCAGGGGGCCAATCGGCCCTGGAAGGACGCTTTCCGAACGGCCTTGGACGGCACGGGCAAAGACTCCGCGGGGCGTCCTATCGAGGGGCTGCTGTTCCCGGATGGCGGGGGCATCACGATCAATCACCCGGGCGGATCGCTGAAGCCTCTCCTGGAGGCCCTCGATTTCGATCCCCGAGTGCTGGGCATCGAGGTCTGGAATCAGCACGAGGGTTTTGGCGGCACGGAAATGCGGTTTTGCCGATTGTGGGACGAGGCACTCCGGTCCGGCCGGCAATGTCTGGGCTTCTTTGTGAAAGACCACGTGTTCTTCGGACGAGGCCGTAACGTGCTGCTGGTTTCCTACCCGGCCGCCGCCTCTCCGCGCGAGCGCGAGCACGAGGCGCTACGTGCGTATCGGAATGGGCGGTTCTTCGGCCTGCTCGGGGCGTTGAAGACGGACGAGTCGGGTCAACCCGTATCGCCCTACGACAAGAGCGAGTTTCGTTTCACCCGCATCGCAGTGCAACAGAACGGCAACGGCCGGCCGAGAGGGATTGAAGTCTCGGTGGACGGCGCCGATCGGACGAAGCGGCCGAACACACAGATTCGCTTTATCACCGATGCCGGGGTGGCCAAGGTCGCAGACGCCCCCAGCGCGCGGTTTGAATTTCCGCGGGACGCGGCCGGAGTCGCCGCGTGCCGTTTCGTCCGCGTCGAGGCGTTTGCTTACCCGACCACCCACCTCGGCGGTCGCCCGCTCACGCCGGAAGCTTTCACGGCAATGAACGTCCACGAGATTTCCCGCCTTCACGATCGGCTGGGCCCCTTCACGATGAGCGATTTCGACCCTTCGGGAACGGCCCCCATTCCCATCGTGGACATGATCTTCTCGCAGCCGA
>JAAYEH010000666.1 GCA_012728855.1 Rhodopirellula sp.
GACGACCTGCCGCGCGGGCCGGCCGTACCACTCTTGGACCCGTGCGGCAGCCCGTTCGCGACGCTGCTTCCACGGATCACTGACCGCAGTGAATTCGACGTTCTGCTGATTGTCGTGAGGATGAACGCCATTCATGTGAGCCTGGTAGCCGCGCCCGCCGCAGCCAATCAGGCCCAGCGAGATGCGCTCGTTCGCTCCCACGATCTTGGCGTAGCTGGTGGCCGTGAACGCCAAGGCGGCCCCGGCCGAAGCCGTCTTCAAGAACTGGCGACGTGAACCAGGAAAACTCATGAAAGTGCCTCCGGTGGTGGTAGGTAAGCAGGTGCCCGCACAGGGAGGGCCTGCGGCAAGCAGCCGTTGCGCCAAACACGGCTATTGTAGACCGAGCCGGACCGACCGATCAACCTCTCGGTCGGGCACGGTCTTACCATCGCCTTGTTTTGACAAAGCTGAGAAGACAACGCATCGTCTCCTGAGCACATCGATCCAAGACCCAACCGGAAACTCCATCCCGCGCGTCGGGCGACCGGCCGACTACGCGATGGTCCACGGCGGCAGTCCCGGCCGGCCGCATGTCCGGTTGTTGGTTTCCTCGTCGCCGGGATGTTTTTTCTCCTTGCCAGGCAATCAAACCGGCTTTGTCGCGGCTGCCGGCTTCACAAATCCACCCGAAGCCCGTCGTAGGCGACCACAATGTCCTCGGCCGCCAGACGCGGCGCGAGCAGGTCGTAGGGCTCGCAGAAATGCAGGCTTAGGTGGGTCACGAGGAAACGGCCGCCGGGCTTGAGCCGCTTGCTTTCCACAAGGAACTGCCGTATCAGACGCACGAAAGGAAAGTTCATGTGTCCGACCAGCAGGTTGGCCTGCGTCTGTTCGCCAAAGGTTCCTTCAACAATGGCCAGGTCCAGACTCTCCGCGCCCAGCGCCGCAAACGTGCCGACGGGAAACCAACTGGTGTCCGTGGCGTAGAGCAACGATTTTTGCCCGCAGCGCAGGACGTAGAGCAAGGCGTCTTCCGTGGGAATGTGGTTGGCGGCCAGCGCCTTGGCTCGCCACGGCCCCAGCGCAAATTCCTCCCCCGGTTTCACGGTTTGCAGCGTGAGCGCGGGCCGCTGGTCGGCGCCGAGGGTCTTCAGGTGCTCTTCAATCCGGGCCACGGTGTTGGCGTTGCCGACCAGAGACAGCGGCTTGTTCTTCTCGCGCGCCAAGGCCACGATTGCCGCCGGGTCGCAATGGTCGCCGTGCGAATGGGTGATCAGGAGATGGTCGATCGCCGCGGGAGCGATCCCCGCCGATTCAAGGCCCTCCCGTCCGGTCACCGAGTAATCGATCATCACACCTGGCGAAACGAACAGCGACGAATAACGCCGCGAGTTTCGCCCCTTGTGCTGCCGCACGTAGGTGCAATTGTCGCAGGGGTCCGTCTCCGGACGGTGGATGTCCGCCGCACCGGTGCCGAGAAACACGACATAGGGAGCCGGCGTTTTGGGTTCCGCGGCCAACGCGCCCGGCGACAGCCCGAGGAGCAAGGAAAATAATCCCAGACAAGTTGGAAACAAGGTGGCTGGATGCATGGCGGTGCCCGTCGTAAAGAATTGTGTATGGTAAAGTTTCGGCCCTCGGTGGAAGTTCGCTCCGCCTGGTCTATTGGCTCGTGCCGCCGAACTGGCGATTCCACAGATCAGCGTAGCTGATCAGCCGGATCTTGCGTTCATGCAGGATGTCCTTCACCTCCTGCGAGCAGAGCACGGCAACGGATTGGGCTTGGCGCGTCGCGTAAAGCCCCGGATGGCAGATCGTGTACCACGTGCCGGGCTGGAGATTCCGCAGTGTATCGAGGAATTTCAGACGCGTTGCTTCGGGCATGTCGGGGCCGCACCAGTAGGCGAGGTTGCCATCCGGGAGCCGCACGGTGCCCCAGGCCTCCAGTCCGA
>JAAYEH010000667.1 GCA_012728855.1 Rhodopirellula sp.
ATGTGAGGTCGCCGGACCATCGGCAGGCGCAGGGATGCACCGGCTGACGACATCCCAACGGACCCGTTATGCACTGTTTTTACCCACAAGAAACCCGGAAGAACCAAAAAGAGAAAAGAAGACAAAAAGAAAGAAAGCGACGACAAGTCGTGCGCACTCCAAATACCAACAGTCGAGGTGCTAGCGGAGGGCAGGTGTTCGGTCGTCGAAACCGAGTCGCTTCATTTTCTTGTAGAGCGTGGTTCGGTTGATGCCCAGCGCGGCGGCGGTCGCCTGGCGGTTCCAGTTGTTGGCCTCCAGCACGTCGAGAATGATCTGGCGCTCGGGGCAGGAGAGCGCCTGCTTGAGCGTGCGATTGCCTACCGATTCCACCTGGACCGGTCCGGCGGCGAGCACGTTGGGGGGAAGATCTTCGCTTCCGACCTTGTCGCCTTTGCCCAAGAGGACCGCGCGCTCGATGACGTTCTGCAATTCGCGAACATTGCCCGGCCAGCGGTACGACTGCAGCGCCGCGATCGCCGGCTCGCTGAATCCGGTCACCCGTTTGCCCGTCTCGTTGCAGATCTGCTGGAGGAAATGGGACGCCAGCAGCGGAATGTCGGAAATCCGTTCGCGCAAGGAGGGGAGTTCGATATTGATCACATTGACCCGGTAGAAGAGATCCTGCCGGAATCGCCCCTGCGCGACCAACGAGGTGAGATCTTCGTTGGTGGCCAGTATCACACGGGTGTCGATGGTAAAAGTCTTCGTGCCGCCGACCTGCTCGAAAGCGAGTTCCTGCAAGACCCGCAGCAGCTTGACCTGCATACCGGGACTGGCCGTGCCGATCTCGTCGAGAAAGATGGTTCCTTCGTCGGCCTGCTTGAATTTTCCCATCTTGTCGACCGTCGCGCCGGTGAACGCACCGACGACGTGCCCGAACAACTCGCTCTCCAGCAGCGTTTCCGGCAGCGCGCCGCAGGCGACCTCGACAAAGGGCTTGTCGCGGCGGGAACTGCGGCGGTGGATGGCGCGGGCAATCATCGATTTGCCCGTACCGCTCTCGCCGCTGATGAGCACGGTGGCCCGCGTGTCGGCGATGCTGTCGATCATGTCGTAGATCCGCAACATGCGGTGATCGTGGCCGATGATGTTCTCCATTCCGAAGCGGAGATCGAGCTGCGCTTTGAGGTTCTTGTTCTCTTCGAGGACTTCGCGCTGGTGCAGCGCCCGCTCGATGGCCATTTCCAACTCGTCGTCGATCAGCGGTTTGGTGAGGTAGTCGAACGCGCCGGCCCGGATCGCCTCCACGGCGGAATCGACCGAACCGTAGCCGGTAATCAGGATCACCGACGAAGCGGGGTGGTGCTGGCGGCAGTGGTTGAGGATGTCGAAGCCGTCGCCGTCTTGCAGGCGGATATCCGCCAGGACGACGTCGTAGACCCGTTTGGCGAGCGACGCCAGGGCGTCGGCCCGGCTGGAGGCGGAGTCGAGGTCGTAGCCCTGATCGCGAAGCCAGTCGCCCATCGAGTGCAGCACGTGTCGGTCGTCGTCTACCAGCAGAATCGAGGGCGCTTTCATGTCGGTAATCCTGGGGTTGCTCGGGCCGCGCGGATGCGTCGGAGAAAAGACGCAACAAACATGCCGTCGCAAAATATCTACGTCACGGGAGGCGAAGCGTCAACACGGCTGCCGTAGGCCAGGCTTTCCCGCCTGAACCCAGGAAGGGGTCGGGAGTCTTTTTTTCCTGC
>JAAYEH010000668.1 GCA_012728855.1 Rhodopirellula sp.
GATGCGCCATAATCGGTTCCCTTCAACAAAAGGTCTGTTGAAGAAAACCAACCACGCATTTCGCTCCTCTCAAAATGGCTGCATTTCATTTCGCCCACACTGGCTGACTTTGGGTGCCCGCTGACACAGAGCGGCAGGGGACGAATTGGAGCGTCGTTTTCAGACATGCCATCCTGCCTCAAGTCGTCTCATCAGGCTTCGGGAACTGAATCTGTCCATCCTCCCCAGCCGTTGCTCGTCATTTTACCGCCCTGCTTCGAAGCGGGGCAGGCGAGCACCAGGAGAGCCCCACCCGTTGGCTGGTCGTTCCCTGGCACCCGGCATAGAGTTATTTGCCCGGCTTTGCAAAGTCATATTCGCGGCCGTGTTGGTGATGACCTGCTGGTATGAGGCGGCCTTGAACTTTTTTCAGCTTCGGATCTTCGGTTTTCCTCTTCAAGCCCGTGCTGTTCTCGCTCAGTGACCGCTTCCCATCTCGGATCATTTCGCCAGCCGTTTTCTCCAACCTCGGCCAAGAAAATGCCGTCCCCAGAACTCAGCGATGTCTTCCACTAGCGGGGCAGACTCAGGAATCAGGCCGGTTCCGTAGTGCGGGTTGTATCGCTCGGCATAATGTCGTGCGACACTATAGCCGAGTTGGGACGCGTCCCACTGATTGAGAACGCATCGCAGTGCGATTTCCACCAACAGCACCTCGTCGCTGTGGATGATGCGAACCGGCCCCCAATGCTGCCGTTCGTACTCGTTCTGAACGCCCCGGACCTCGATCAACACGTCTTCCAGTGATGATCTCCCTTCCTTGGTTGGGTTCCTCAGATACTTCGTCATCGCTCGAACGCCCTTGCCGACAAGGCGTTGGTAGTGCTGCCAAGCTCCTGGCTTGGTGTAACGGGGGTATCCCTGGGCTTTCATCCGCTGCTGGGTCTTTTTGGCAAGGTAAAGACCGAACTGTGCTGTGGCCTCCGGATCGTCGCAAAGGCTCTTCAGCATTGTCAGCCGAGTGATGTTGAAATCCTTGCCTTGACGAAGATCAGCAGCGATCTCCACGAGGGTCTGGATCTTCTTGATAGTCGCAGGGGGTACTTCGCTCATGACGAGGATTATTGCCGATGAGACTGGAAGTGGCAACGCCCTCCCGTCACCCATGTGGGTACTTTGCCTTGAGCCAATCCAGTTGGGTACTTCCTCACGCCTCTCTTGATTTCAGCCCCATCAGGATTGTCGTTTCTGCTTTGGATTCGTCTTCACACGAGTGGCCGTAGACTTCAAGCGACGGCATCGTGACGCTCTCGCCACGAGCAGCAAGCTCAGCCGACAGTGCTTGCCACTTCTGGGGCAACTCGTGGTATGGTCCGACGTGGACGTGCTTCGAGTGGCGGTTCAGTTCAAACTCGCATGGCTCCAACGACTCTGGAATCGTGGACTGCTCGGCATTTCTGACTTCGACGCCGACGAACATTCGGTCTTCTGCAAAATACACCCAGTGGTTGACGCCTGTCGTTGCGAGGTTGGCTTCCTTCACGATCGTCCACATCTCGTTCATCAATCGCAGTCCCACTTCACCGTAGCAGCGGTTTTCAACGGTGGACGACAGGCCGTACAACGTGAACCGAATCGGCTCGCCGACGATTTCAATTTCCATTGGGTTCTCCGAGGAGATCGTGGTTACTTCTTCTTCCGTTTCTGCCGCTTCGCCTCAGCCTCCTCGTGGTCCTGCTTGACCCGTAGCCTCACGATCCGTTCGATCAAGTCGTAGGGGATCGGCTCGTCGAGTGGGAACTGGAGGTTGCCTTTCGGCCCAGCATATCGTGCTACGGCTTTCTCAAGGGCTTTGTCGCCCGACACGGGAGGGTAGAGCCCGATATGCTTCTTCCACGCAGCGAAATAGACCAGAATGCCGTGCTGCTTGAATGCGGGCATCTGGTAGCTGATCGTCTCCTTCGCTTCGGGGGCTGCCGTTCTTATGATTTCCCGTACCTTCTGAAGGATCACCTGAACGTCAGCAGGAAATTGAGCGATGTAACCGTCGATGTCCTTGGATGGTTGAGGTTTTGGCATGGCGTCACTCTCGTGAGTCAAGCGGACCGATCCTTTTCGTGCCGACCGCCAATTCATCGATCCACAATTTCTGGGCGTGCGGCAGGAGTCCAGGGCCGAAGTAGGGAGCCATCAGCCGTGTCGGCCAGTATAGCCGATGGGAGAAAGGAGAGAAACCGCCTATACCGCTCTGCGACGAGCCGAGATGATTCCGCAAGTCAACGGACAATCTGCTCGGCGATTCTCGCTGTGGCAAACGTGTTGGCCGGCGGCCGGACCGACGAAAGGGAAACGGGGTGAGGAAAGGCCCCTCTCCACATCGTGTGCTGAGAGGGGCTAAGACGCTAGCCAGTCACCTCGGTCACGATACCAGAGCCGACCGTTCGGCCGCCCTCACGGCTGCGCGAGCGACTTCCCTTAGCTCCGATCCCGCTTCTTGCCCCCGATCCCGACGGGCGGCTCGACCTGCAGGACGTGCTCAACGACATCTACGCCAGGCCCCGCTACCAAACTTACATTTGCGACGGATCTCCCGATCCGCCGCTGTCGCCTGAAGACGACGCCTGGGTTCGCCAACTCGTTCCGGCGCGGACGTGACGTTTCGTTTCCGGACTCAGCGCACCAACGCGTTGGCCACGTTCCAGCGGATGCGAGCCAGCAAGAGATCGCCGCGGACGCCGTTCCTCGGCTGCCATTCGCCGGCCGTCACCCAGGATTCGCCCGGGCTGACGTTGGTTGTGTGAAAGTTGCCCATCAGAGCGACGCGGTCGGGCGCCGCAACCCCGTCGCCCACCAGCGGCAGAACGACGCGCTCGGTGTCGCGCCGCAGGCGAAGAGTATCGGTGTCGACCTGGGCCATCCAAAGCGGCGAGCGCCAGCGGATCACGTTGAGGTTGCTGGCATCTTTGCGCGTGTAGACCAGCCAGAGCGCTTCGGAGTGCGGCAGCCAGTGCTGCTGCGTGGTGGAGAGCACGAGCGGCTCGCCGTCGTCCCAAGCCCAAGGCTGCTTGGGGGTCCACTGCAAACCGTCGTCGCCGGCCGAGACGTAGCCACGGTTATCTTCGGCGCGGATGGTCATGTAGAAGCGTCCGCGGAACTCGGCGAGCGATGGCTCCAACAGCCCGCGCCCCTTGTCGTGCGTGATCTCCTCGCCCACCTCTTTCACCCTCAGCGTGTCGCCGTCGAAGGAGCCAATCACACCGGATACCGAGCGCGGCTTGTTTCTTTCCGGGCCATACGTAAAGGCCAACAGGATATCGCCATTGGGCAACACAACACGTTGGCCGCAGTTGTTCGTGTAGATGTAGGCGCCGCGAGGGTCGTTCCAGTCGAGCGTACGGCGCGGGCCCCACCGGCCGTCGCGCCAGACGGCGTAAACTGGCCGGCGGGGCGGCTGGTCGGCGGAGAATCGCGGCCCGGAATAGAAGACATTGTGGCCCAGCGCGAGAACGGTCTTGGTAGCCGGATGCCATTGGGGAACCACATCGCAGACACCCTCCTCGGAGCTGTCGGGCTGTCCGGCCCGGCCCAGTGGCGGCACGGGCTGCGGTTCGGTCCACGTTCGACCGAGGTCGGCCGAGGTCATCCAATGCACCGGTCCGAAGTAATCGGAGCCGGCGATGGTTTGCAGCGTCATGAAGGCTGTCGGGCCGGAGTCGCCCGGCACGACGCACACCCGGGGGTGAAACCACGTCGGGCCGCTGCCGTCGCGTCCGCGGAGCAGGGTGGCTTTGTCGATTCCGGCGACGATGTCCGGCGGCTGGGCGGCGAACGTCCATCGCGTCATCGCCGCACCGGCCGCACCGGCACCCAAGGAGGCAAGGAACTCACGGCGGGAAGTCGTTGGTTTCATGTTGGCTGCCCAGCGGGTGTACTTGGATGAGCCAAAACGCCGGCGGAAGCCCCAGCGGCATCGGGCCGAAAGGATGCCAATCCCAACCAGCAAACGATGAGAACGAGAAGCCGATAGAGAGAACTCGTTCGAACCATGGCTAGTCTCCCCCGGAGTATCGGACATCCATCGCGACGGCAACCGCCGAATACGCGACAACGTAACACGTTGAGAGCCTTGGGTAAAGAGGCACGGAATATGCCCAGGGCATCATCCCCTGCACGGCTGGTTTTGGGTTGGACGCGCTCCGTTGCGGCAGCGGAGAACGCTTGATAGAATAAAGTAGCAAGGGGGCGTAAGGCGCCTGCCGCCCATTGGAAAGGCCGACATCGCCGGACCCGCCCCTCCCTTCTTTGCCGCCGAATCCGGTGTTTCTGCTTTCGAGAGGAAGTCATGGATCCAGAGCGTTCCCCACTGGCGGGCGCGACGCACAAAAGCACGCCGCAGAACCTTGGCGACTCGCTGGCCACCGCGTATGGACGAAAGGCGCCTGTGGGAAACATCATCCGTATTTCGGTCCGGGAGGGCGTCGCCTGGGTCGATCTCGCCCTGGCGCCGCTGTCCCGTTTGGAAAACCTCATCCGTTCCACCATCGGGAAGGTCATCGACAAGCAAGGCGAGAAGGACAACTACAAGATCGTCCTCAACGAGCGGCGCGAGGGACTGGCGGAACTCCATTTCATCGATGAGAACGGAAACCTTCTCGGTCGCGCCGAGAGGGCGGCGCTGCTGCGGTTCGTCGGGACGAGTGAGAAAGGAAGGTATCGCGTCAGCGAATTGCGCGACGCATCCAAGAATCCGATCGAGCTGCCGGCGAAGCCCGCGAAGTCGCGGCAGCTTCCAGCCGAGCCGCCTGCCGTCGGCGGCGGATTCGAAGAGATGGTTTTTCAAGAACTCAACGCCACTGCTCAGCCTTCCGCTGCCCAACCTTCTGCTTTCCAACCTTCTCCTCCGCTTCCTTCTCCTCCGCTTCCTCCTCCCGCTCCGGCCTCGCCGCAAGCCGCGCCTCCCCAACCTGCCGAGGAAATCACTCCGGCGCGGCGGGCCGCCGAACAAGCCCTCCGCGCCACGGGCGCCGATGCCGCCAAGCAGGCGATCGAACAGACGATGAAGTCGCAGGCGAAGGCGAAAGAAACCGTGGAAAAAATTCGCCCGGACGCGGCCATCGAAGCCGAGATGGAATCTCTCTTGAAAAAGACGCATCGGGAGATCGTTGCCGGGCGTCTGAAAGACGAGAAGCAACGGGGCAACGTCAACGCCGAGATTACCTGGGCGAGCAAGATGCTCGACACGGTGAAGGCTCATCGTCAGAAGCCCGGTAACGAGAGCAAGGCCCTGCTCTGCGAACTGCTCAGCGACGCGGTCAACCCCGGCAAGCCCTTGCCGAAGGAACTGCGCAACTCGATCTTGGGATTCTGTGAAGAGGTCGCCGACAAGTCGCGAGGAAAAGCGGCGGCGTTCGCCGAACAGATTCTGGAGGAATTCGGCTGGCGGCAGCATGAAGAAAAGATCGAGATGATGTACCGAAGCGCTACGCTTCAGCAAATCCTGAATCGCATGGAGCCCGACAAGCCGATCGACGTTCAGAACAAGGGACTTCAGCAGCTCACCGAATACGTCCATCGCCAGGCGGGCGCCATGCGGCGCGTTTCCGACCAGTCGCGGCGAAACCAGATCGCGGGGGAATGTACCGCCGCCATGGCAGAGGCCGCCAAGACGCGCGCTTACCAAGCGCTGCGGGCCCAAGAACGAAAGCAACTGAATATCACCTTCCAGCGGACGGCGGAGCGGCTCAACCGCGGCGTTACCCAAAACCGCCAGGAACCGCCCAAGAAGCGATAGCTCCGCTCTCGATTTTTCTCCGCCGACGCGTACTCTTTCACGCCGGCTCGTGCTATCATCGCGCAACCTGCCACACCACAGCAGGTAAGGCACCGGGTAGCGGACCAGAAGCCGGCTAAACCATGCAGCTCGGGCACGCCACGCACGCCATCGCCGCGAGAGCCACTTGCGCCAAGCAGAGAGCCGTTCGTGGCGAGAACGGGCAAGCGCCGGGCTGTTTCCCGTGACCCCGTAGTACGCCGCGTGGCCTCGTAGCTTGTGGCAGAGGGCTGCGGTGTGAATCTGGCAGTGGGGCTTGGGGGGCGCCATTTTTCCTGCTCCTGGTGGTGGAGCGGCATGGGCTGTATTGTACGTTTGTACACTAATGCATGGTAGTCGCTGCGGCGCCAACGTGCAAGAGGTTTTTTTAGGCCAAGCCTTGGCCACACGCTGGGTGAGCAAGTGATAGGAAGGGACTTTTTAGCCAACTCGACTTTTCCGTCTTTTGGCTTGGGCGAGACGCTCGACCCGAAGCGATTGATTGCGTTTGACTTGCGTCGGAGGTCATGCGCGTAAGTTCGCACCGCCGGGAGGTGGGGTGTCTAAGAAGCCGGTCGCGGATCTTCGCGAGCGGTGCTGATGTTGTTGCGGTTTTTTGAAGAGAGCTGGGCGTACGGGCAAAGGGAGTGCCGCTTTGCAGCGCGCGGCACTGCAACCGAGAAGATCGCAACGCCAAGGAACGAGAAGCGTCTGGCGAAGTACACCTCCAACCGGCCCTTGTATTCGTCCTCGTCCTCGATGCACTGCCGGAGAACGAGGGCGAAAAGGACAGCGATTTTTGCGACGCCTTCGCTTGCCGCTGCAAAATTTCGGACAAGTCGCTTCGCTGTAAGGCGTTCTCCTGTGAACAGTTCCAGCCAGGGATCTGACCGCAAATTCACGCAAGCCGAAATGGGGGTGCTGCAAAAATGGCTCTTCCGGTTCCGGGTTGCGGGGCTGCTGGGAGGATCGAAGAGGGCGTAGAAAAGAAAATGACGGAAAAGAGAATGGGGATAGCACGGATGGCAAAGCCGGGGCACGAATAAAAGGGAAGCGGGAGGCGAGGTGGTCGGCAGGATGAATGCGGGTGCGGATGGGGGAGCAGCGTGCCGAGGCGGCGATGAGGAGAGCGCTCGCGCGCAGGCGTGGCGAACTCCGCCCGGGCCGGCAGGAGTTCGCGGTGATCGAGTAAATTGCCAAGGATCTGTAGTATTCATGCGTTCATCATAGAGTACCATGATGACTGGTGCGGCGCGAATAGTCAAGCATGGTTTTTGGGCCACGGGGAGAGGAAAAGCCGAAGGGGAAAGCGGGGAGCCCGCCGATCATCAGGTCACGGTGATTTTGCCGGGGGGGCTGCGGCGGATCTGGGTTGGAACTTGAAGAGTTAAGTTTCAAGTCAGGATCTGACCCGATCTCTGCCCCCCGATCTCTGTCCCCATCCTGGTGCGGTGATCGCCTCGGCGTTCAGCCGCAATCAGAGGTTGGCGAGTTTTTCTTCGAGGGCGGTTGCTTCTCGCGAGAGCAGCAGAAACGGATTCGCGCGAATTGCTTCGACCGCCTCTTCAACCATCTGGCGGGCCGAAGCGGCGGCCGTAGTCAGGGCAAGGCGGGCCTGTACCGACAGAACATAGGATCCGCCTGGGGACAGGCGATGCGCCCGTTCGATCAGATCCTGAGCACGGCAGACGTCGCCGCGGTCCAGCGCGATCCGGCCTGCCAAGGCGTAACCGTCGCCCGCCTTGGGTTCGAGCGCGAGCGCCCGTTCGACCGCGTCTTGGGCTTCGTCCAGCCGGCCCAACCCGTGGAGCGCGAACGCGGCAAGCATTGCCGGGGCACACTCGTGGGGCAGTTCCATACGAATCTCTTCGGCGACCGCCAGGGCTTGTTCGGGTCGGCCTTCGTCCAGGTAGAGGGCGCTGAGCATCAACCCGGAGAGCTTGAACCCCGGCGCGTCGCGCCGCAACTGTTCGAACTCGGCCATCGCCCGCTGCCGGTCGCCGGCAAGCGCGGCTGCGAGGGCGACGTTGTGGCGAAGCGGAACGCTGCGGGCGACCACTGCCGGCTTCGAGCGGCCCAGTTCGAGAACCCGCTCGAACTCATGCTGTTGTAGCGCGACGCGGACTTCCTTCAGAAGATCGCGGGTCCGGTCGGGCCAACTGATGGCGATCAACAGCACCAGAAGGGCGATAGGACGAATCGGCAGCGAAATTCCTTGGATCGGAAGCTCAAGGGGGAAACCGACGAGCAGTTCGTCGAAGATGAGCACCACGGCGAGGGCCGCGAGGGCCCATCGCAGTGCCCGTCTCCAAGTGGTTGTGCTCCGCGTCAGTCGTCGGAAGCTCCGCCAGTTATCCCACAGGGCCAGCAGGCACAGAGCCCAGGGGCCGATCGCGACGGCTGCGAAGATGGCAAACGCCTGATGGGGGCGGTTTGCCCAATGGGTCAAGATGGTGCCGGTCGCCACCGCCGCGCCCCAGAAGCAAAAGGCTGCCGAAGAAAACCAGCGGTGCCGCCGAGCCGTCGATGGCGAAAAGGCGATTTCGCCCTGCCGCTCGGCGGGCGCATGGCGAGCCAGGGCTGCCCGGCGGATCGGGAGCGATGGATGCGTTGCCGTGGCGTAGATCACCGCAGTCAGCCACGGCCATCTGGCCACCGGGTTGATCGCCTCGAGCTTCTCCAGGGCCGAGGCCATCTCGGCGTGACCGATGACCTCGGCGGCTCGGCGGTCGCAACGGAGTTCATCGGGGCGACTGACAAGCCGCCGCAGGCCCACAAACAGGGCCGCTCCGAAGCCCAGCCATGCCGGACCGTCCCCGCCGAACAGCACGGCCGCCGTGCAGGCGATCGAGCCGGTGATGGGCAGAAGCCAGAGCGATCCGTTGGCAAGATGCGCGAGCTCGTGGGCCACGACAACGTCGCGCTCGTCCCGGGCGAGCCGATGCATGACTCCGTCGGTGACGACGAGCGACGGGGCGGGCAGTCCGCCGGCCCCGGCCTGCGCAGCCAGGGCGCCGATCGTCTTAGCCACCTGGACCTGGGGCGTCGAGATCCGCATTCGCCCGGCCAATTCGTCGACGCGAGCAACGAATTCGGCGTTGTCGGCAAAGGGCAAGCTTCGTTTCACCCCAGGAATCTTTCCCGGAGGCGACAACGACAGGCTCACGGAAAACGCCGAGATAATCGTGACAAGCAGCGCGGCCCCGAATGAGAAAGTCTCGAGGGAGAGGCAGCCGCCAAGGATGGCCCAAACCGCCAGCGGCAGCACGGCAAGTGCCGCGGCGACCGCCGAGACCCAAAACCAACGTAGCACGCTTCCGCCGCCAGCCTTCCGTTGCTTGTAACCGGCCGCCAGGTAGATCACCGCGACGACGAACCAGACTGCGAAGAGAAACAGGCAGGCCCACTTCCGCAAGTGAGTCCAGGGATTTCCGCCGTAGTACCCGGCGGAGTCTTCCGAAGCATTGTCGAACAGCTCCGCTGCGGTTGCCTCGTCTGCCGACGCGAGAGAGCGTTCTCCCTGCCGCCGGTAGGCCGAGGCCCGGCCCAGGTAAAGCACCGGCTCGTTCGGGGCGAGTTCGATGGCAGCGGTGAAGTCTTCGATCGCCATGGCCGGTTCATCCAATGCGAGCCGCGCCGATGCCCGTCGCTCCAGAGCCTCAAACCGCAGGTGACGCGGCAAATGATCATCGTCGAGGAACTTCGTGAACTGTTCGACGGCTCCCGCGGCATCGCCGGCTTCGAGCCGTTCGTAGGCCGGCCGGAGTCTACTCCAATCGTCAGCCGACTGCCACGCTACAAGAAGGAAGCACGCAGCAAAGATCTTCACGGCAATCCTCCTTTGTCCAGGGAGCCGACGTGAGTGTAAGCCGGTGTGTCTTGCACGGTCAATCGGACATGCGGCAAGTCTTTGAGGCACGCGGCACCGTCTCGTCCAGCTGCAGGCCCAGCGGGCCGCGCCGGAGCAGAAATGAGTTGCGCGATACGGTTAAGTGATAGGAAATTTGATTTCCCATACCCGCCGGATCGAAGTCCCGGAGAATTGGGTAGTCAAGGGGGTGCCAATCGCCCCAGGAGGCTCATTGGAAGCTTCCCAATGGTGTCGTGCCCCGCGACCGCGCATCAGATCAAGCGTGGACGGGTGCCGCTCGCACGCACCGTCGCTGTGCGCACCCGTGAGCGGGCAAAATCAGGATCTGGCCCAGCTCTGGCGGACGGGCTTGATTGCCCGCAGGCTTCCATCGAAAGGTCTCACGTTGTATTCTACATGCGATCCTCCTTTCCCAAGTTGACGTAGCGCAAGGACAGGTCCATGTTTTCGGGCCAAGTCGTTGTCGCCAAAACCCATCAATCGGCCGAAAAATGGACCAGTCCCCGACCGTGTGCGTGAACGGTTGCGCCACTTCTTGCCAACGGAGGAAAAGCATGCCCCGCCTTGCCGCTCGTGCGTTGTTGATTCTGTTGCTTGTCGCCGACGGCGTGTCGGCCGAACCGTGTACTCTCTACAAAGCCGGCGACGTTGCCAACGCCAGGGAAAACGTGAATCGGCACCCCTGGGCGCAACGGATCGTCGAAAGTTGGAAACGTGCGGTCCGGTTGGTTATGGAAAAGGATCAGCGCTTCATCGATGCGATGATCTCCGATCTCACCCCCTGGCCCACCTACGGCCAGAACTGCCCCGTCTGTGTCGGAAAAAAATCGTCGATGGGAGAGTGCGGCATCTATCGGTGGAATATTGCCGATCCTGACAAGCTGATCTGCAAGTACTGCGACACGGTCTATCCGAATCCCGATTATCCGGAGACGGGCAAGCTCGTCTGTCCGCGGATGGGCCAGGCGTTCACGTACTATGAGACGGAAGCCGAGCGGGCCAATCCCGGCGATCGATCGGGCAAGCATGCCTTCCGATGGGCAAGCTGGCCGGTTCACACGAGCTTCAGCGGGCTGATCCGGACCTACAAGGCCGGCTACGTCGTCGGCAAGGTTCTGCCGTTGGCAAAGCTGTACGCGGTGACCGGAGACGTCGCGTATGCGCAACGAGCCACTGCGATCCTCAAGCGGTTCGCCGAAGTGTATCCCGGCTATCTCTTCCATTCCTACAACGGCACCTATGCCGACTGGCCGCCCGCCGACGTTGCCGTCGAACTCGGCAAGAATCCCCGCGGCGGCAAGTTTCCGCCGGAGGTGATCGTTAATGCCTTCGGCCTTCATCGCAGCAAGGAGCATGCCGCGTTGTGCAACGGTTTCTGGGGAGCAGGGCGTTTTGATTGCAGCGGCGGAGACGGTTCCACCATTCTGGACATGACCGTGGCCTACGACCTGATCCGCGAGGCTCGTCTGCCGGACGGATCCCGCGTGATGGACGAGGCGACTGAGCGAGCGATCGTCGACGACGTGCTGCTGGCCGGCTGTCGCGACAGTGCGAACTGGGAAGAGATCAACAACAAGTGCGGTCCCGGGCGGGCGTTGAGCGCCGCGATCGGCGTGCTCTTCCAGCAGCCCGAGAGGGCGCGGTGGGCGCTGGCGGGCTTCGAGCAGTTGATGGAGCAGTGTTTCCATTTCGACGGCTGCTGCGTCGAGTCGCCCTCGTATTCGAGCATGCACCTCGGCCTGATGGGCGAAATCCCCGAGATTCTCCGCGGCTACTCCGATCCGCCCGCATACAAGGCGGCCGACGGAACGAGAATCGACGACCTGCGGCCGTTTGAGAAGATCGGCCGCTATCGTCTTGCCCTGGAGAGCATGGTCCGAGTGCTCGCGCCGGACCGAGGCTATCCGGTCATCGGCGACACCCATTGCCGCGCTCGGCTCAGTCCGGGCTGGGCCGAAATCCTCGCCGATCGCTACGGCCCTCAATATGCGGGACTGCTCGAGGAAGTCCAAGGCAAGAAGCTCACGGAAGCCGGCAGCGAGTACGCGCTATGGTATCGCCATCCCGATTTGACAGCAGGCGGCGATGCCGCGCTTCCCTTGCGGACCGAGTGGTTTCCGGGATGGCACGTCGCCGTGCTCCGCGGCGGCGATCCGCAGGGTGACAGGGCCTTCTATCTCAACGGCTACGCGCGCCACGGCCACCGTCACGCCGATACACTCGGCATCATCTATTATGCCAACGGTGTAGAGCTTGCCTCCGACCGCGGCTACATTTGGGACGACCCTCGCAACGCCTGGACCTCCAGCACGTTGGCCCACAACATCGTGGTTGTCGATGGGGAGAACCAGAACGTCCCGGAAAGAAAATCTCGGCTGGAATTGTTCGGCAGCGGGCCCGGCATCGAGGTCGTCGAGGCTTCAGCCTCCGCCTATCGGCAGTGTCACCGATACCAGCGGACCTGCGCCCTGGTCCGGCGACCTGACGGTGGAACCTACGCGGTCGACTTCTTCCGTGTCCAAGGCGGCAAGGTCCACCAGAACTGCTTCCACTCCAACGGTGCACTGGTCCGCAGCAGCGCGCCGGCGACGCAGCCGACCGCCGCCGACCACCGTTGGCTGACCAATTTCCGCGCGGCCGAGTCCACGGTGCCCTTCACGGCAACCTGGCAGACCGGCGAAACCCGGTTGGATTGGACTCTGCTCAGTCCCGTCGATCGCCTGATTGTGGCCGATGCCCCCGGCTGGCGGAGCGACGCGGGGAGCGAACTCAATGCGCCGCCGATCCAACAGATCCTGGCCGAGCGCAGCGACCCGGGCGGCGCCGCCGTCAGCCAGTATGCTGCGGTCATGGTCCCCTACACCGGCGAGGCATCGCCGCTCGAATCGGTTCGGCTTATCGCCAACGACCCCCAGACCGGTGCGATCGCTGTCGAGGTCAAGCTGGGCCGGCATACGGACACGATCCTCTCAACGCTCGATCAAGACCGCCACCAGGCCGGTGCAGTCGAACTGGACGGTCGCTTCGGTTTCGTCTCGGTGGCCGACGGTGGAAAGGTCGAACGAGCGTACCTGTTGGCGGGTACACGCCTGGCTTACGGCGACGCGGAGATGGTCCTGCCTGCCGCGGAAACGGTCGTGAAAACCGCATCGGCGTTGGACAGGACTTTTCGACTTGCCGAACCGCTGATAGATCCTTCCCAGACGGCAGGCCGGTATCTTCTGGCGGGCGACAGCGGTTACGAAATTGAGTCGGCCACGGCGGACTCGATCACCGTCCGCGACTACCCGGCGATCGAGTGTGCGGAGATCCGAATCCTCGGCGCGGCATCGATCGACGCGGCGGGAAAGAAACCTTAGGGATGACTCAACAATAACTTCCCCGTTTTACGGTCGATGAGAGATGCACCCGATGGCATGTTGAGTATAAGGTGACAGGTGGACGAAACAGGAGTCAACGGAGATTACGGAGATGATCTCTCTGTTGCCTCTGTCTCCTTTGTTTTCGAAAGGACGAGTCATGCATGCCCTGTTCACAAAAGCCTCCGGCATCACTCGCGACGTCATCGGTGCGGCGATTGAGATTCACAAGTTGCTCAGCTACATGAAACTGCTCGATATACCGCTGGGATTGGTCATCAGTTTCCATGCCTTGAAACTAACGGAAGGAGTCGCCAGGCTGATCCTTCCCGGAGCCAACCTAGAATGAGTCCGCAGAGGAGACGGAGGCAACGGAAATGTCCCACTCGGTTGACTTTGTTCTCTCCTGTTCCATCTACGGGCTCCCGTTCCCTGTCCAAACGAGGAAGTTATTCTTGGTCGTTCCTTAGGATCGTTTCCTCAACGCCCTGCTGATTCACCGACTGGGCCAGACTTCCCCTATCGCCACTGCTCGGCGCGCGGCAGGCGGTTCTCTCCGGATCCCAGGTTGGCCGGGTGTGGTGCCCAGATCAGCGATTTCTCAAATCCGGGGCCAGATGGGCACCACGCGCTTTCTGCTAGCGTGATCACCACCCGGCGGCGGCTGGAACTTCCGTCGCAATCGCCGGTGAGGTTTCCCCGAACTTCCCGCGGAAGGGAGCGTTTGGACGCGTGGCCCCCGCCCCAATAAACGATACATATGTTCACTATTGATATCTTGATCGACGCGGCGCAGTTTGTCAAGCAGGTTTCTTGGGCCAGCGCTCTTGGCGCCAAAAGACATCAACTGGGCGAACAATGGGCCAGTCCCCGACCGTGTGCGTACACGGTTGCGGTGGCAACTGCTCCACTTATTGATCCCGGCGCGGTCCAAGTAACCACGGACCAATAGCGACATGTGGTCCGGCCCAACGGCCGGCGCGTGACAGGAGACGAACAGGTTCGTGGAGTTGGTCCGCTGGACCAGCCGGGGACGAACGTCGCTGAGGTAGTTCTCCGGCCGCACGAGCGCCCGGCGGCCGATGCCGCGCTCGGCGCACCACTGGTTGAAACTCGCGATGTTGCTCGGCCAAGCATCGATCGTCCGCGGGGAGAAGTCCCGGTCGCCGCGGTCCAAAAAGGGCGGTCACGGCCCGTTGGGCCTTTGCCAGGTGCCTCGCACTGATTTCCCAGGGCTGCGCCCTGGGCTGTCGGGTTGCGCCGCGTTGCGGCAAGGACCGGCAGGCCCGAAGGGGTTTGACTCGATAGCCCAGGGCGAAGTCGCGCAGCCCTGGGGAGCACGGCAGAGACAATGGTCCGCCAAGGCCAAACGGTCCGCCAGGCCCCTAGCATCGTTCGAGAAATCAGTGGCGTAAGCTTCCAGCTTGCGGCGGACAGTGGCATCGCAAGCTGGAAGCTGTAGGGATACTTCAAGACGTGCCCGAGTCAGGTCGCAAACCTGCCCCGCAGCGCACTGCTAATGCCTTGGCGGGCGGTTGTCAACACAGCCCGGCTGCCAGGCTCAAGCCCCGATGCAGGCGTCGGGGTGGTTGGGAGCATGGCAGCCGGGCTGCTGCAGGTGGCATTATTTTGGCCGGTTGCCCTACCGCAGGCTGGTCGATCCGGCGCTGTATCCGGCCGGCGTCACTTGGTTGTCGGCCATCGTGATCGGGCTTTCGTAAGTCGGCAGACTCTTGGTGCTTCCGGGCCGATACTCGCCGGCCGTGGCTGTAGCGCCCAGCGGACCGACGTTTGCGGCAGACGACTGGTACGGCGCGGCCGGTGTCGAGTAGCTGCCGCCGGGCGTCTGATAGGGGGTCGTGGGAGCCTGGTAGGGCGCGGCAGGCGACTGGTAAGACGCACCGCCGGTTGGATTGAAGCCGTTCGCAGCGGGGCTGTAGCCCGAATTGCCCGGTGTGTAGCTGTTTACGCCGGGTTGATAGCCGGTGGAGCCCGGTTGATAGTCGGTTTGGCCGGGTTGATAGCCCGTGCTGTACTGGCTCGACGCGTAGGGAGGAAGTCCACTGCCGACGGTGCTTGCATAAGAAGCGCTGGCCTGCGAACTATCCCCGCTGGATGAATGCCCCGCCGTTGCCGAGAGAGGAGCAGCCTGGCCGGTAGTCGGACTGCCGTAGGATGGCGTGTTCGAGGCGGTGTAAGCGTAGGGAGAACCCGCCGAGGACGTCAAACCGCTGTTCGCCACGGAATTGCTCGCCCCTACCCCGTAGGCAAGTGGGTTGGCATATCGCTCCGCGGCCGGCGCGTAACTCGGAGTCTCCTTGGAAACACTTGCTCCCCACCCACCCGTGTTCGTCGAAGAACCGAAACTGCTGGTCGTCGACGACAAGGGGCTGCCGGCGTAAGAGGTTGGCACGGTGGCACTGTAACTCGGGCTGGAACCGTAGGAACTGCCGGCAGTGTCGGAATGACTGCCGGGACTGACCGCCGAAGCCGCATAACTGCTCGGCTGATAGTAGCCGTTCTGCGGCAGTGCTTGGGATTGGGACGGGTTGATCGTTTCCGTCGCCGAGTTCGACTGTTTCGCCTTGGTTAGCGCGTCGAGGGTCGCCGAATAGCTGGTGGGCGCTCCCGGGAAGCTCGATTCCGGCGACGACGTGCTGGTTTTCGAGGCGATTTGTTCAGGCGTGGTGGAAGACGTTGGTGAAGCCGGCGTCGAGAACGCGGATGGCTTCGGTGGGGTCGCTGCAACGTCTGCGGACTTGGACTGGAAGGGGTTCCAGGAGAAGCCACCGGAACTGCCGCCGGAGCTGCTGCATCCACAAAGACTGAGGATCGTCAGCGCGACCAGCGCGCAGCGCGCAATCGAGACTCGCATGGCAGTGTCCTTTTGAAATGGACGAGAAGGGGCTGCAAGCAACCCGAGACCTCCGTGTCGTTTTGCCGAAACAAGTCCTCATCCTTGAGGACTCCGGTTGGTGCCGCAATCCAGCGGCGAGAGCGCGGCTCCGTTGGGCACCACTATTCCTTGTCGGCTTCTGCCAGTGCCCCAGTCCAGTCCATTTGGACGGAGACACCCAGCCCTCGGCCGAGAACACTCCCCGGAACCGGCAAGGGGCGGATTATAGGCGAACCTCGGGCGCGGTCAATGGCAAAACGCGATTTACGGCTCAATCAGGTAAGCCCGCCCCTCCATGCCTACCAACACTGCTTCGTCCATCGCCATGTAGGGCGATAGCGCGCGGCCGTAACGGCGAGCCAGATCGAAATAGGCATCGCTGAACTGCTTTACCTTCACCGCCTGCCGCTCTTGGTTCTCGGTCACCGTCGCATCGACCCAGCGGCCGTCGCGGCGGTAGAAGACCCGGTTTCCAATCTGACGCATCGTCCGGCCGATTTCGCTCAGTTCCGCCGCGGATTCCGCCAAATCACCGGCCATGGCACCCATGCCCCCCCCTCCAAATGGCACGCCGCCCATCGCTGGCGAGGCAGCGTTGGCTGAATGTGCAGGGAGTCCGAAACTCGGCGCCGAAGCCGCTCGTTCCGACCGCTGGAGCTGTCCTTTGAAGGCCCTTTGGGCAAAGCCGCTCACCCCGGACGACTCTCCCAGCGCGTTCAATCGGCGGTCCGCACGGCGAAGATGGGAGGCCGTATCTTGAATGCGGGTATTCTCGTCGGCGAGAAAGGAGGTATAGGGGGTGAGGATACCGTGCCGAGTCGACAGCTTCACCAGTTCCTCGACCAATTCCTCGTTTTTGCCTTTGAGGTCCAACTCGTCGAGAATCTCGCCCACGCGGCGGACCGCCCAGAGCTTCTCGACAAAGGCATTGCTTTCGTCGCCGCTGTGCCCGGCGAGTTTCGCCGGAAAATCGAATTTCTGCTCGTTCCCGTCGACGGCTCCGCGGACAACGACCTTGACCGCCCCGGCCCTCTTGTAGCGGCCCACCACAACCAGTTGCTCTCCGGCGAACAAATCGAAACTCCCCTTGGGATAGACTCGGCTGATCGGATTGCCCAGTTCCGCCTTCTTTTCGTCGAGGACCAGGTCGATCTTCACGTCGGTCATCACGGGCGACTCGATCCGCCGATAGAGGCGGCTGACCGAGTCCTCAATGTCCTCATCCGGCCGGACATACTGGCTTTGGCCGAAATTTTCCCGCACGAGCTTGTCCAACAACCGGCTGTTGACGTCGTAGCCGACGCCGAATGCGAAGACTCTCGCCCGGACGTCGTTCGCTTCTTTGGCGTTGTCGACGATCTTCATTTCGTTCGTCTCGCCGACGGTAGGCAGGCCGTCGGTCAGGAAGATCACGTAGGCCGGCCGTTTCGTGTCCTGAAGCTGGGCCAGCGCGGTGCCCAGCGCCGCGTTGATGTTCGTGCTGCCGCCGGCGTAGATCCCTTCCACGAAGCCGAGCGCCTCCTTGCGGGCGTCGTCGTTGAATTTCTGCAATTCGGGTCGGAACGACTCGACCTCGCTGTCATAGGCCACGATGTTGAACAAGTCGCCTTTGCGGAGATTGTTAAGCACGAACTTCAATGCCCCGCGCGCCTGCTCGATCTTCTCGCCGGTCATGCTGCCCGAGCGGTCGACGACGAAGACGACCGTCTTCTTCGGCCGCTCCTTCTCTTGGGCTTCGATCTTCGGTCCGGCCAGAAGCAGGAAGTAGCCTTCGTCGTCTTTCTCGGGACGGTAGCTGAGCACCCGCGCGCCCAATTCCCCCTCGCCCACCCCGTAGAACAATCGAAAGTCGGTGGTCGGCACTTCGTTCTCCGTGGCGTACGTGACGGTGGCGTGATGGTCGTCGGCACGCTTGACCTGAACGGAATGCGACGGGCTGTAGATGTTCTTGATTTCCTGCCCGCTCTCGATGGTAACCCGGAAACGCACCTCTTCCACGGCGTGCGAGGTGTACTTGGCCGTGCTCAGGGGAAAGAGAAAATCGGTCAACCCGTCCTGCTTCCGGCAGAGCTGCGAATAGCGAAGCGTCACCGTCCGCGACTGGCCGGCCGGCACCGGGAAGACACTGGTCTTGAACAGTCCCGTGCCCATCCATTCCAGCAGCGCGGGATCCTGGTTCTTGCGGACGATCTGCTCGTAGAGCCTGCGGGCTTCGTCGGCCTTGAGCAATTCCGCGGCATACTCCTTGCCGTCGACCATCAACGTCATGCTGTCGATGGCGCCGTCGTACGGCAAGGGAAATACGAAGGCGACCTCCAACTGCCGGCTCCCCGTGTTGGTAAACGACTGAGAAACCTGGACCTGGGCAACCTGGTCGGCCAGTCGAGCGTTGACCTCGAGCTGTTTGATCTTGTAGGTTGTCGGCGGCTCGGGTCGCACGATCGGCGGCCGGGGAGGCCAAACGATCACCGGCCGCGGCAGTCGGACGACCTGATCGGGATCCACCACGACCAGAAGCCCCTGGCCGCAAACCAAAGCCGGCGCTGCCGGCAGCAGGAACACGGCCCAAAGAAGGCAGAGGCGTTTCATCGTTTTTGCTCCTCGTCTTGAGAACTTGATCGATCGAATCGACATTTCCCTCCATCCCCCCTGAAGACCAGCGGAAGTCGAGACGCCACGGAGTGGGCGTGGCGGCTCGACTCGATGCGTGCGAGGGGGGCCGGGAATCCTTTTCCGGGCTTGGTTCAAGAACGGGGACTGATTCCGAGCCAAACAGCCCTCTACCCGCAGAAAACACATCCTGGCGAGGTGGCTATCCCCGTTTTTGAACCATGCCCATTTCCGGATCGGCCTCATCCTCTATGACGGACGAAGTGACCCAAGTGTTTCGCAAATTCACCCCGGCGGTGGGATAGGGGGATTCGGGAAGTTTGGGAAATCGTTTGTCTCGCGCGGCGACCATGTTAGAATTGTTAACAGCGAAGCGGGTGATCTCTCATCTCACAAGGCCCGTGATGAAGTCAACACGTACCATTCTGGTAACAATTGTCCCCGCTTTGTCAGGAAGCGTTTCCGCGTTCCGGTGACTGAGTTCTGGCTTCCTGCAAGGAAGCCGAGTAAAAAAGGAGGAACGACATGCAGACGGCCAAGCAACTTTCGGTTTCCCTGGTCAACAAGCCGGGCCACCTCGCCGCTATGCTGGCGGCATTGGGGAAGGTCAAAGTCAACTTCCGCGCGCTGTCGGTGATGGATTCCGGCGACCGCGGCACGGTCCGCTTTGTTACCGACGACTTTACGGCCGCAACCGAAGTGCTGGAGGGCATGAACATACGATACGACGCTACCGACGTGCTGATGGTCGAGGTTTCCAACCAATCCGGAGCGTTCCGAAAAGTGTGCGAGAAACTGGCCGCCGACCATCTCAATATCGACTACGCCTACTGCGCGCTGGGCAGTGGAAACGGCACGAAAGGAAATATCGCGATCGTCAAGGTCAACGACCTGGCCCGGGCCCAGAAGGTGTTGACCGAGGGCACGGCTTCGGCCAAGAAGAAACTTCCTGGACGGCGCCCCGTTCACGCTCGTTAGTCGAGCACGCCGGAGAACACTTTTTGCCGGCCGTTGGCCGTATCCAGCAGCAGAGCGCCGTCCTCGCCGATCCCGGCGCAGCGACCGCGGATCGTCTGATCGCCGAGGTCGACGGACAGCGCCAGTCCGCGCTGAAGGCACAACGTGTCGGCACGCCGCCCGATGAGTTCGGGGTGGTCGACCAGCCGCTCCAGCAGCGTCTCCAAGCCGGCAATTGCCGCGACGAGCAGCTCGGTGTGGTTGTGTTCTATGCCGGTCAAGTCGAACAAGGTCGTGGCGGTGCGTTTCAACTCATGCGGAGCGTCCGTCATGGTATTGTTCGTATTGATGCCGACGCCGATCACAACATGCCCATCGGCGAGATACTCGACGAGCACCCCGGAAAGCTTTCGGCCGTCTACATAGACGTCGTTTGGCCAGTGCAGGCCGACTTGGTGCGACGGTAGCCGCGGCGCCGCCGCATCGACGACGGCGATCGCCGCCGCCAGGGCCAACAGCGGTGATCGCCGCCGGCTGACACCCAGGCTGGCTGCATCGAGCAGCAGGCTGAACGCCAGGCCGCCGCGGCCGGTCCACCAGCGATTCACCCCTCGCCCGCGACCGGCGGTTTGTTCGTCGGCGACGATCAACAGCGGCAACCGATGCCGGCCGGCTGCCGCATGGTGCTTGGCCAGATCGTTGGTGGAACCGAGCGTCGCGTAATGCTCTACGCCGGCAACAAACGTGTGCTGCAAGATTTCGTCGATCGGCAAGGTGTCCCTCGTTGAACGTCGGTGCGATTCGTAAAGGCCGCATAAAACCGGGGCGAATGGTTACCAGTAGCGCGGCTGCTCTCAATCCGGCCATCGTAATCCCGGCACGGGAGATGATGGTAGCAGCCGGGCTGCTTGCTTGCGGCAGTTTTGTTAGGGCTTCTCATCCTTTCGCTGACCCTCAAAAACCGCGATTTTCTGCTTGAACTTCGCAGGAAACCGGCTTGTCGGGAAGAATGCGAACGGGCACACCGAGCGGCAAAGCCTGGCCGGTTCCCCCACCCGACTCCGACAGCGCGGACCATACCCGGACCCAATCGTTCCAGGAGATCGGGTTGTTGCGAAACAACAGACGCGCGCGGTCCAGTGTCGCCCGGGAGTGCATAGCCGAGCCGTCCCGAGCGCGAGGCTCTACCGCCGGGCCGTTGTCGAGATCGTAGTACATCTCGCCATCCAGCGTCTTCTCCGGCCATACGACCAGTCCCTGCTCGTTGGTTCCGTAGAGAGGGCTGGGGACTGCCAGTTGTGATTCAATTTCTTGCCGCACCAGGTCGCTTCCCGCGGTCTTGTACAGTCCGGCCAAGGCGATCGCCAATACTTCGCGCTGCGCTGGGGACAGCCCTTCGATACCCGCTGCGCCGTCAACGCCGGCCAACAGCCAACCATGGTCCACATCCAGTGCCACCGTCGATCTTTTCATGCCGCTGGATTCGTCGCGGAGTTCGACTCGAATGCGATGGGGCGTGAGACGCACGTCGCCTGTACGAATCGGCCGGGCGCGGTAGCAATCGGCTTCATTGAGCAGCCAGACAAGCTCCCGCTGGACAAATCGGCGGAGGTCGACCTCGAGCTGCCGCAAAATGCGAGTGTGCTTGCGAACCTGCCGCCGCCGTTGGCCGCTTCGCGAATCGCGCAGAGCCTTGCGGAGCTTGGCATGCCGTTTGGGGATGGTGCCCGAGTGCAAACCCCAGATGAGCAGCCGGCGGACGCTTTCACCGTGTCCGCTCACAATCGCCGGCTGGAGCGTTCGCGGGCGGTTTGCCTCGTAGAGCCGCCAGTTTTCCCGCAATTCCCAAGCGAGAAAACCGAAAATTCCGGGTATCGCCGCGATCACCGTCGTTGCGATGGTGATTGCCAGCCCCTTTTCCATGGCCAATTCCAGCACGCCGACCAGCACCGGAATGAGCGGCAGCAGTATCTTGTGCGACACGGTCACCACGGGAAAATGCTTGATCGGGTTCACCTGCGGCTCGATGAGCAGGTTGATGCAAAATCGGACGACGTAGGCGATGGCGAACCAGAATACTCCCAGCGTTGCCTTGCTCCACAACGCCAACTGACTTTCGCCGGAGCGGAATCGCAGCCACTCGTCCACGCTGTAGAGGAGCCTTTCGGTCATCTCCAACGCGCCGCGGAAGACGTCCATGACCATCCAGAAAAACCGAGCGATTACCTGGGCGCCCAGCCACTGCCAGGTGCGTCCAAGCCAATCGGTGGTCAACTCCTCCATGTCGCGCCCCAGCCGCGAATTGAGCAGCAGGTTGGTTCCTGCGAAGATCAAGAGGATCGGCAGGGGATTCTCCTGCCAGTCGAGCGCCAGTTGAGGCACGATCCAGTAGATCAGTGTCGTCCAGGCGGCGGGCTTCACTCCGAATCGCACCAGTCTGCTGAAGATCCGCGATCGCAGAACGCGCCGCACCGCTTCGAGATCCATGATCTGCTGCGGCAACTCGGTGAAAAGATACCGCACCGCCTTGGCCGCCGAACCGGACAAACGCACCAGTCCCTGGCGAACGACTTCAGCATTGATGACCAGTAGCAGAAACAGGCCCAACGGCAGCACCATTCTCAGGTGGCCGACGCCGGGATCTTCACCGACCACCGCGGCAATCAAATGCTGCACGCCGGCCTCGACGAGGTACGCGCCGCCGAACGGCAGAATCAAGTAGCGTGTGAGGAGCCTTCCCGTGCCGGTCCCGAAGGCCAGCGAACTGAGCCGTTGGATAGCCCGCATGTACGACTCGCCGGCCCGATAGACGCCGTCCAACGCGGCAGCCATCTTGCGATCGGCGCGGAGGATCTGGTCGCCAAAGATCAATTCCGTCGGTCCCGACAGATCCCGGGCCTTGACGTTGTTGCGGGCAACGGCATCGCGAAGATCCCCTAAGTTGAGGAATCCGCGATCCACGATGCGGTCGATCAACTCCTCGACAAGTTTCCTCAGCGCAACGCGTTCGACGGTGTCGGTGCCAGAAATCTCCGCTTGCCGCAGCGCCTCCTCGATGACCGGGCGAAGCCGTCCGCGTAACTGCTCCTCCGTCTCCTGTACGGTCTGCTGTAAGATCGTCTGTAAAGTCCGGCGGTGGGAATCGGGAATCCGCACTGCCGCGATGCGTCGCAGGGCCGCCTGCAAATGCCGAAGCACCAGAACCTCCATCAGCCAAGGCAACGGCCGCTGCAACGGACGTCGGCCGAATGTCCTGGCCCAGCGCCAAACGTCCAACGCGTAGACGCGCCGCTGCCGGTCGCTGCAAATCTTCTGCAGGTCGAAGAGCAATCGCGTCTCCGGACTCCACAGTCCCGCGGCGCTGCGGGCAGCCAGCGCTGAAATCGATTCTCGCCAGGAATCGGCTTCCGCGTCGGAAAACAGCAGGACTTGCTGGAGGGCGAGAACCAGCCGGTGGATATTCCCCCTCAATGCATTGCGTAGGCGATGCTGAGATCCTTCCGGCGCATGCCGCTTCGCCCGCTGCAAAAGAATACAGGACCGGACAAGATTTCCGCAAGCAGCCTCCGCCTCGGCGCGACTCAGCAAACGCCGAAAAGCCTGGAGCGATCGCCTTCGTCGGCCTCGAGAAATCGCCGGTTCGGCCGTGTTGGCCGCTTGGGCGCTCGTGTCGCTCTCGGTCGCGTCCGGCGGTTCCGCCCCGTGAAGACGAGTGACGGCGTACAGTTGATCGGCATCCAGCACCTCGGCCAGCATCGTGTCAACCGAACCGTCTTCGTCGAGTTGCGGAAAGAAACTCGCCAGCGTCCCCGGGCAAAAGTACTTCAGCTCAAGCCAAGTGGC
>JAAYEH010000669.1 GCA_012728855.1 Rhodopirellula sp.
AGCGATATCCGAGCAGCCATCATCCGCAAACGCCCAGGCCGCTCGTATCCTCGACCAGGGGATGGTGAACTCAGAAACAAGGGTCGAGGCAAGTACCAGTTGCCTTCACGTTTGACGAAAACTTAGCTTAGGGCCATTGGGCCCAGGCCAGCCTTTTCATCCCCATCCATCCTCACGAGGCGATGTGGATGCGGTTTTCAAGCCACGGCCCCGTTCCCACCGCGATGAAAATCGGCATGGACGGGTTCAACGCCCTCACCGGCGGTCCCTGGCATGAGCGGTTGATGGGCAAACCGCAAAACTACCTGGTGTGCCCGGACCAGGAACGACTTGACGGATACCGCAAGGACAGTGACCTGCTTCGACAGTTCACCCTGACATCGGCGAACTGGGAATACGGATGTCGAGGGAAATCAGCCGACGGTTTCGAGAGCACACGGATACGGTTAATGGCATTCGGCCCGCGGGAGCGTTCGGGCAGTGGCTCGCCGGCGCTGCAACCGCCTTGTCTGGCCCGAATCGCGGCAGCGCGCCCCATCCCTTCCGGGGGACTGGCGACGCTATGTGTTGACAGAGAAACGGTGACTGTGCGGCCGGATCACTACGGAATCCACACATGGGACTGCCTGAATTACTGCGCCTTGTGTGTGTACCTGATCAGCGATCTCGCGTTTCGGCAGATCACGCTGCGGAAGGCGCCGCCGAGCACCGTACCGATCCATCAGGACCAGGACGGTTTGCGAATTCCCCATCTGTCTCACAACAGCCGAGCTTCTCAGCCGGGCAATCGTGATCGGACCAGGACCAGACCCGACCCTTGGGCTTACAGCCCGTGGCGGAGACCCGCTCATTAGGGCAGTCCGCTTCCGACCCTTGATAAGAAGGGATCGTTTCAGCACGAAGACCCCCGGTTGCGCGGATCAACTGACGGGACTCTCGGGTGCAAGAGCTGCACTATTTCTTGTCGGAGATGGGTTCTTGTCCGGCTTGGTTTTTCAGGAACTCGGTCACCCAGGCTGGACTTGGGGTCGGCACCGTCCGGATACGAAGCGATTGCTCCTGCTGGTTCCAGCGGGCGACCTGTCCAGTGTCCAGCTCACGGGATTCGGCTGGCGTCAGGAGCGTCGCACTGCCAGCGAAGACATAGCAGCTCACGGTTGATTCATTCACCTGGAACTGCCCCACCCCGTTTCGAAGGGTCAGCTTCGTGTCCAGCACATACAGGGTGGCCGTTGTCTTCGTGGAGATTCGGACGGCCCCTTCACGGAGCGTGAAGGAGGTGCCGTCCTCACCGATGAGCATGCTGCCCGCAGGTTCGAGGACGACAAGAAGACCATTGGCCATCTCGAGCCTTGCCAGAGCGTCACTCCTGGCCGTCACCACGCGCCCGGGCACGATTTCGCCATCCTCATATGGGTTCGCCCCAGCGTACCCCTGAGGGACCTGTACCAGTGTTCCCAGGGTTCTCGGCCCGTCATCACGGGATGCTACCAACGCAACCCAAATGCCGCAGAAAGCGACGAACACAACCGCGGCGGCAGCGCCCACCGCGGATCGCCGCCAGAGTGGCGGGAGATCGCGCTGCGCCGACGACGATCTGGCCGGCTTGGCCACCCGCGCCAGCACGGCCTGGGCCAGTTCATCTGCCCGCTGCGGCGACAGGACGGTGTCCGGCGGCTCGACCCTTGACGGATTGAATGCGTCAGCGACAAGACGCATCTGCTGCAAATATTGGGCCGCCAAGGGGTTATCGTCAACCAGCCGTCGGGCTCGTTCCATCGAATCGCTGGTGCCCAGACCCGACAACAGGCTGAGTAGATCTGACTTGTCTTGTTCGCTCAGGTGCATGTCAGCCTCACAGACTCAGTCCTTCTTGGACTGCCATATACCTCAATCTCTCCATAGCCCGGTTGTAACGATCCATCAGTGTCCGGCGAGGCATTCCCGACAACTCCGCCAACTCGCGTCCAGTCATCTCATAGAAGTGCCTTCCGACAATCAGCCACTGCTCCAACGGCTCCAATCTGCCAAGCAAAGCTTGGAGAACTCGGACGGCCTCCAGCCTGCTGGCAGCTTCCAGGGGAGCATCGGAGGAGGCTGGTCTGGATTCCACGTCGTCCTCAACCATTGTCGGCCACCTCTTCTTGCTCCGGA
>JAAYEH010000670.1 GCA_012728855.1 Rhodopirellula sp.
GTCGCCGACCACCTCAGCGACACCCCCACGCTTGCTCGCTTCTGGCGAAATCGCCCGCAGCGTCTCACCGGCTCCCGTTGCTACCAATCCCATGCTGCCTAAAATCGCAGAGTGCATGGTGCGCCCTGGGATGATCGCGCCGTGTGGTGCTGGCCGATCAACACCTGTCGGCACTCGCTCGTCCGGCCGGGCCAAGGGGAGTTTCCGATGTTCGTGCGGATCAGTGATGATCAGAAACTCGCTGCGGTTGGACGATGCGTTTTGGAACGTAAGTTTGTGCCGTCCGATCGTCGGGTGTTGAAAAAGTCGAGAGTTGACGAGTCGCGAGGCAGAGATTTGACGGTCGATTTGGACGCGGTTTGACGGCCTCGCGCCCGTCTCCTAGAATGGGTAGGAAACAGGAGCGTAACGATGCCGTCACCCTTTCCGGGCATGGACCCGTTCGTTGAAGGCCAGGACTGGGAGGACTTCCACACCGGTTTCATTGCCGAGTTGTCCGCTGCGCTGGTTCCGCGCGTTCGGCCCAGGTACGTCGTGCGCAAGGAGCGGCGGGTCTACGTCGAGCACACCTTCCCGGATGACGATCATCTCGTTCGCGCGGATGTGGCGGTCATGTCAGGCCCGAGGGAGTTCTCGGAATCGGCGGTGCCCGCATCGGCTGGGGCTGCTGGTTCGCCCGTCGTCGTCCACCTGCCCATGCCCGAGGAGCGGCGCGAGGCATTTCTCACTGTGCGCGACCGCCAGACCATGGAGGTAGTGACCGTCATCGAGCTTCTGTCGCCGGCCAACAAGCGGCCGGCCGGCGACGGGCGGCGCGAGTATCTGAGCAAACGGGAATCGATCCTGGGGAGCAGGACGCACCTCGTTGAGCTGGACCTGCTACGCGGCGGCGAGCGCCTTCCCACCGTCGAGCCGCTTCCGCGGGGCGACTACTACGCGTTCGTTTGTCGGCGGCGGCGTTTCCAGGCGGAGGTCTATGCCTGGACGCTCCGCGACCGGCTGCCCGCGATCCCCCTACCGCTGGCGAGCGACGACCCGGACGTCAGCATCGACCTGGAGGAGGTGTTCACCTCGACCTATGACCGCGCCGGGTACGACTACTCGCTGGATTACCGTCGCCCGATCCGGCCGGCATTGTCGGAACACGACGCCTCGTGGCTGGCAGAAATCATGGCCGCGCGGTCTGGCGGTGATTGAACGGTCCGCATCGCCTCACCTCACCGCCACGGTGTGCTGCGCCGCGAAGGCCGGGTTGACCCGCACTACGCGTCGGTTGAGCAACTTGGCCGCAAGAGACGGAGACTCATCCACAATGGCTTCTGGGGGCGTGCCTTCCCAATAGGCGCGCACGACGGAATCGAGGGAGATGCGACAGCCCGCGATCCGCCACCCCCCCTCAGCAGTTCTCTCGACGTACTGCACTGCCGCTTGGCTCATTGGTTCCTTTCCCTGGACAAACTCGCCACGCTGACGACCGGATCAGAAGCATTTCCGTTCTATTATCGCCATCGGCCGCCGGGTGAACATCATTAGGCGACTCTCATCGCGTCGTCGAGAGGCGCATCGGCGCGCACCTCGAAGACGTGATAGCGATCAGCGGGGATCTCCGGATCTTCCGCTTCATAGACCCGCACTTCGCAGGGCCTCAGGGCGTGCCACCCCGCCATGCTGAAACGATCCACGAAGACTTGTTAAAGATCGCCCTGACCGAGTCCAGAATCCCTCAACAATTGGCGAAGCGTGCCTCTCTTCAGATCCTTGTCGCCATGCACTGGAACCGTCAGGATCGTTGGATTACCGGGCTGCGCATAGATGTGATGACTGCCACTTCCATCCAGCCCTCGGCCGCTTCGCGGATGTTCGCTAGAGTCTCTTCGAGTGTTTCGCCTTCTGAGACACATCCTGGCAAGACGGGGACGACAGCCCAGAAGCCACCTTCTTCCGCAGGACGAACCACAACTTTGAGCTTCATGACGAGCCTTTCCATGAGTGAGTCCGTTGCGTCGGTCGTAACGCGAGTATTCTTCCCTTCCCGGCCGCAACCAACCCCACCTATATACTACTTGAGCGAAGCGGCTTGGTCAAGCGATGCAGGGCGATTGACTGCCGCAGCCCCGCCATCATGCGCATCCTCCCAACTCTTGAACGTCTGGCGCTGTTCTGCCTCTCACCTCTGGCCCCCGACGCTCGGTTCTTGTTCCCTCGACCTTCCATTGTCATTTTTGCCAGCCACTATCGACTTGTTTCAAAATCCGGAGTTTGGGCGCGGAGTAGGTTGACAAGCGTTGATGGAGAGGACAAGCTGGCTCCTAAGCGGCAATCGAATCACTCCACTAAGCCCGATTGCCGTGGTGCGCACATGCAACTCCAAGCAGCGCCACACGCCGCGATTTTTTGAGAGCAGGGCCACCCTGCCATGCGGACGACAAGGCGGCTGTAGTCGGGTTCCTCCCGTGCTTGAAGAACGGAGATGTGGTCCGTATCGAGTAGAAACACCACACGTCGCCTCACGCCTCGGTGTCGGATGGATATGTCTGACGGATCTCCCGGCCAAGACGAACCACCTCCTTGAATTCGGGATAATCTTTCAGCCCTCCGGAGACGCGATCAAGCCATTGGCGAACCGGTTCGTGGGGTGCGATATGGCGTTGCAGTTCGGCGGTTACCTCTTCCAGACGGGCGACACGCTGCTCAATGGTCATGGGCTCAGACATCCCGATCCTCAGTGCTTCGCATCCTGATGCCGCGCCAAACTCGCGGCCTTGGGTTGAGTAGCTCACATCCTCGGGCGCTGGCGGCAACACATCGCACGGGCAGCTCCTTTAAGTTTATTACCTGCGTGGGTTACGTCAAGAATCGTTGGTAGTTCCCCTGCGGGCGGTTCGGTGCTGCCGTGCCCGTTGAGCGTAGTTCTGGGTCTGGAGTCAACTTCTCATGCACCGACGGAACTAGAGCACCGAGGGAAAAAACACTAATCCACACTCATCGGCGCTAATCCAGCCGGCCCGAGAGAATTTCAAAATCAGTGTGGATTAGCGAACATCAGCGCTGCCATGGCCCCTTTCCGTCTTCCTGGTTCGCGCTCTGGCTCTCGACTCTGGACACTCGACTCTTGTCTCTTGACTCTCCCTTGTCATTTCTGACAGCCATGATCGACTTATTTCAGAATCCGCGATTTGGCCGGGGAGTGGGTTGACACGCGTTGATGGGGAGGACAAGCTGGCTGCTGAGCGGCAATCGAATCACTCCACTGTCGGTAGTGCCGATGAGATACCGGGAATCATGGGGGTTCGGCTGGCCGGATGCGCTGCCTGGATGCGGTTCGTCTGGGCTTGTCACGGTCTTGTCCGCGTTGAGGCGGCCGGTTGGTCAAACGGACGGAAAAAGCGTGCCACCGGTCGGGATTTCCTTGTGGCGAGATTCCGACGTAAGCGGGCGGTTTGTGTTCAACCGCTTGCGATGGAATCGATTTTCCATCGGGGAAGAACTCCCTGCAATCGCAAGCAGTGCGGAATTGCCATCGGGCTCGGCCCTTCCATCGCTCGCTCGGAAATCGAGGCGATCCCGTTGCAGCCATCAATCGATTTCCGCAGAAACGCTGCTTGGAGCTGTGGTAAGCCCGATTGCCGTAATGCGCACATGCAACTCGAAGCAGCGCCACACGCCGCGATTTTGTGAGAGCAGGGCCACCCTGCCAGTGATCGCAGCCGATATCCCAATGCCAATAATTGGACTTATCCCCTTTTCAACTCCGCCGGAGGGCAAGTGAAGCCGGAACTCCGTGCCCTACGCATCACGCGCCGCGCGCAACCGCGTGCAGTTTTTTTTGGGCTCAGCACCGTGACCACTCATTCCAGGAGATCTACCATGCCCTCGCGTCGCTTTGAAGCCGCTCGACCTCGCATCGTCAAGTGGTCGCAACGTACGAGGGGCTGCTGCAAATCACGACAGTCAGCGACCCGGACGCTCCGTTTGGAGCATTTGGAATCTCGGCGGTTCTTGACACTGTTTGGCAGCCTCGATCCAAAGGTTGAAGACAGTTTCGACACCTACCAGTCAACCGTACAGGATCTGTATGGAGCAAGCGCGGCAGCAACTCTGCGAACCACATGGTCTGATGCATACGATAGCGCCATCGCTGCCGGCCCGATGTCAAACCAACTTAGCGGCCCCGGCGCGACGCTCTCCGCCTTTCACCAAGACTATATGTCCCAATGGCAGGCAAGCAACTCGCTCCTCTCACCGCAGCTCCTGCCATCAGCCCTTGAGTTGGCCCTTGAGAACCTGGGAGACCTCGAAACCGCCGCTACCGAGGAGACTCTAACTAGCCCGACGGTTCGCTTTACCGCGGGCATGGCTGGGGTCTGTTGGGCCGTCGACCTAGGCGCAGCAGTATTCGCGCCACCTGCGACTATTGCGCTGACCCCTTGGTGTGCAGGATTGAGCACCACAGCCCTTGTGACGTTCGGTAAAGAGTACAGCGTGAACTTCTTCGTTGGGGCCACGGATCAGGCCATCGATAACCTCGATTGGTCGCCAAGCAGCAAGGACCGCGCGCACGACTTCGTCGACCTGGCAAAAGCGGGTTACGACCTCCAGGGGTTGAGCCAGTCGCTCTTGGACGTGCAGAGTTTTGCAGACGCGCCGGACCTCCTAGAGCCGCTTTACCGTAACGCGAACGCGACGGCAGAGTTTGTCGGATGGCTGCAGGGGCTGCGCGATCTACAAGAGGACTTGTTCCGGTCCAGTGATCCCGCCACAGCAGGTTTGGCGACTGCGACAATCGCGAGCTCTGCTATACAGTTTCAAGCGCGGCGTATCGGTGAGCAAGTCCTGCAAATCGCCAACCAGCGATCCTTGACTTCTCAGGAACAGGACGCTGTAAAGGCAATGTTCACGGATCCGGATTTCAGCACGGGGTTTCTTGGGTTCACGGTGCAGGAAGCCAACCAGTTGCTGCAAGCCGTGGGTCCACTTAACAATTACGTGCGCGTGCAAGATGGTCACGTGACTATCATTGGTGGCGATGGCCCTGACCAAATTGATGTTTACAGCGCGGTCGACATAACGGGTGCGTTAGAAATCACGGTCAATGCGGGCCAGACGGTCATCGTACCGCGCTCCGCCGCGCCTCACGGTGTGGCGGTTTACGCGCGCGGTGGCAACGATCAAGTCAGCATCCGCAGCGACGTCGCCAGCGTCGTTTCTGGCGGGCCGGGCGATGACACGCTGACGGGAGGGTGGGGACCAGACATTCTGCGCGGTGGACCCGGCAACGACGTGCTTCTAGGGCGCGACGGCGACGATGTGCTGCGTGGGGATTGGGGAGATGACGAGGTACGCGGCGGCAGTGGACACAATGTCCTGAGTGGTGGAACGGGCAACAACATCCTGATCGATAATCACACGCTGGTCCCCTTCGAGCAAGTCGTCCAAGTACAGGGCTTCGGACCTGCTCCCAGTAGCTCGATGCCTAGCCTGGCAAACGTGAGCGCGAGTCCCAATCCCGTCGCTTCAAACGCGCAGGTCACGCTTTCTACCGTGGGCGCTAACGGAAACGGTGGCGCGCTGGGACGATTCGAGGTCTGGGAGTTCGGACAGGGAGGCCGCCTGTTGGGAATCGATGATACGGCATCCGACGGTCTCAGCGTCACGATTGACGCGGCCGAATTCGGCGGCACCGGGACCTTCAAGACCATTTCCCACGTCTTTGGCACAAACCAGGTCGCGTCCAATTGGGTAGCTCGTGACGTGATTGTGGCCGCGGACTCCGTGCAGACCCCCGTGATTACCGACATTGTTCGCACGCCCAACCCGGTGCTGCAGGGTCAGACGCTGACTCTTCAGGCTCACGTGGACGACCCAGACAATACGGTCGATTCCGTGCAGTTCATCTGGGACCGCGACAGTAGTGACGACTTCAACACTGGTGACATGATCCTTGGCAACGCGACCCCCTCAGGTGGTGCGTGGACATATACGTTGCCGGTCACCGAGGTCTACGGCGTCGGTGTTCAGCGGTTTTTCGCCCGAGCGCGCTACGACAACAACACGAATTGGACCGAGGTGGTTTCACGAGTGGTCGAGGTTGCCCCCCCCTTGAACTCCGAGCCGCACATGGTCGCCCTCGTGCCAAGCAATACGATTCTGGTGAGAGGCCTTACCCTGAAGCTCACCGGTGAGGGAGTCGGTGGTCCGCGACCCATCACCGAACTGCGATACTATTGGGATAGCAACGGCACCGGTACGCTTGAATCAAATGGAGGACCTAGTGATGACGAGTTCCTTGGCAGCGACACCGATGGAAGTAACGGTTGGTGGAGGAACTTTGGCACGTCGCCCTTCCCATTGGGGTTCGTAACTTTCTTTGCGCAACCCGAGGACGGCATCCAGAAAGGAAACTACGCCAGCGCGACGGTAAGATTCACGCTTCCCGACACCCAAGTGCCGACGGCGAGTTTGATGCCAACCATTCCGGTCACCGCAGCGGGAGGAACCGCATACGGATTCCAGGTCACGTATGAGGACGACGTCGCGATTGATGTGGATGAACTCGGCGATGGAGACGTGCGAGTAATCGGCCCCGGCGACTTCTTCAGTCAAGCGGCTACGTTCGTAAGTGTGGATCCCCCCTCCAATGGATCCCCGCGCACGGCAACCTATATGATAACCCCACCAGGCGGAGAGTGGGACTTGGCAGATAACGGCACCTACCGGACTTATATCTGGAACTTTCAAGTCTCAGACACGACGGCGCACTTTATCCCGTATGGTGAGCTGGGCACGTTTTCGGTGACCATTGCCGATACAACGGCACCAACGGTCAGCAGCCTGTCGGCGGTGGATGATGCCACGGATGTTCCCCTCACGGCCGACCTGGCAATCACCTTCAGCGAGAGCGTCGCGAAGGGGACTGGAAACGTCGTCATCAGGAACTTGAGCGACAGCTCCGTGTTCGAGATGATCGACGTGGCGAGCGGCGCCGTGACGGTGACGGGCGCGACGGCGACGATCAATCCCTCGGCGACCTTTACGGAGAACGCGCGCTATTACGTGGAAATAACGGCGGGGGCGTTCGAGGATCTGGCGGGCAACGACTTTGCCGGGATCAGTGGAGTGGTGGCGTGGAACTTCACGACGCAGGGAATCGCGCCCACGGTGGTAAGCCTGTCGCCGGCGGATGACGCGACGGGCGTGTCGCTGACGGCCGATCTGGCCATCACGTTCAGCGAGAATATCCAGAAGGGCACGGGTGACATCGTGCTCAAGAAGTCCAGCGACGATTCAACGGTGGAGACGATCTCCGTTGGCGACGCCGCCGTAACGATCTCGGGGGCGGTGGCGACGATCGACCCAGCCATTACGCTGGCGAGCAGCACGACGTACTACGTCGAAGTCGCGGCCGGGGCGTTCGAGGACCTGAGCGGTAACGAGTTCGCCGGGATCAGCGGCGCGACGGATTGGAATTTCACGACCAGCGATACAGCGCCTCCGACGGCAACGCTTACGTCCGCGCCGAGCGTGACCGTCGCCGGAGGTACAACCTACTCCTTTACTGTAACCTATGCCGACGACATGGCGGTCCGCGTTTCTACCATCGATAGCCACGACTTGTTGATCTGGGGTCCTGGTGGGTACGGTCAGCGACCTGAGCTTATCTCGGTGGACATATCTGAGGACGGAACGCCTCGTGTGGCGACTTATCACATTACGCCGCCAGGAGGAACCTGGGATTCTGGTGACAACGGTACCTACCGATTGGAGACGTGGACCAATTCTGTTACTGACACTACCGGAAATGAGATCCTGCCGGCCACGGAAGTTGGCAGTTTTCAGGTTGTGATTTCCGTCGACACAACGCCGCCAACCGTTGCCACCTTGTCCCCGCCGGACAACGACACGGGCGTGGCGGTAGACACAAATCTGGTCATTATGTTCAGCGAAAACATCCAAAAGGGCACGGGCAACATTCTGGTCAAGAAGTCCAGCGACAATTCGATCGTGGAGACGATCTCCGTTGCCGACGCCGCCGTGACGATTTCAGGCGCGACAACAACCATCGATCCAGCGATTTCGCTCGCTGGCAGCACGGGCTACTACGTGGAAGTCTCGCCTGGGGTATTCGAGGACTTGGCCGGGAACGCGTTTGCGGGGATTACCGGAGGGACAGCGTGGGACTTCACCACGGTGGACGAGCCACGAAGCAATCTGAGGCCAGGGAAATTCGGGGAGTGGCCAGACATTTTGACCATTTCCAGGGAGCCGGGGACACCCATTGATGACGATCCTCTTTACTCGAATGAAGAACTATTTGTGGATGTAGGAGTCTGGAATGGCAGTGCATTGTCGACCGAAAGCGCCTTCGAGATGGAACTCTACGTGGATGGAGCGTTATCCAACACTTGGCGTAACGTGGGTCCGCTGAGTCCGTGGATCATCCTCGTGTATTTCGACCACCCCCTTGGCGCGTTGCCGGCGGGTGACCACGAACTCATGTTCATTGTGGACTCGACCGGTGCTGTCGCCGAGTCGAATGAAAGCGATAATACGTATGTCCGAACGATCCATGTTGCGCAGGAAGTTGATCCACCGTCTCTTAGCAGCCTTTATCCTGCGGACGATGCGACGGGGGTGGCGCTGGACCCGAACCTGGTGATCACGTTCGACGAGACGATCGCCAAGGGAGCGGGGAACATTGTCCTGATGAGGTCCAGCGACAGCGCGACCGTGGAAACGATCGCCGTGAGCAGCGCACAGGTCACCGTCTCCGGGACTGTGGCAACGATTGACCCATCCGTGATATTGACGAACCTTACGGATTACTACGTGGAAGTGGCGGGTGGCGCCTTCGAGGACCTGGCCGGGAACGCGTTTGTGGGGATTGCGGGGGAGACAGCGTGGAACTTCACCACGGGCGACGTTGCGGGGCCGAGCATCCTGGACGTAGCGGATATCTCCCCGGATCCCAGAAATACGCCGGTGCACTTCGCCGATGTCGAGATGTCCGAGGCGGTGAATCTAGGCACGTTCACGTACGACGACATTACTCTGACGCGGAACGGGGCGTCGGTCACCCTCAACAGCGCAGTGACCGTGGCGCTCCAAACCGGCACGACCTATCGCGTCTCGGGGCTGTCGGAGTTCACCGGTAGCGAGGGCACGTACGTCTTGACTGTCAATGCGAATTCGATTGAAGATTCGGCGGGGAATTCCGGGACGGGCTCGGCTTGGGACGAATGGGTGGTAGACGCGACGCTGCCATCGGTCACGATCAACCAAGCAGCGAGCCAGAGCGATCCGACCAACGCCTCGCCGATCAACTTCACAGTGGTGTTCAGCGAGCCGGTGAGCGATTTTGCCACGGGGGACGTAACGTTGAATGGGACGGCCGGGGCGACCACGGCAGTCGTGACCGGCAGCGGCACGACGTACAACTTGGCGGTGAGCGGCATGACGGCCAGCGGAACGGTGATTGCGCGGATCGATGCCGGCAAGGCCCACGACGCGGCGGGCAACGCCAACACGGCGTCGACCAGCAGCGACCATACGGTGACGTACGACGCGACGCCGCCATCGGTGACGATCAATCAGGCGGCCAGCCAGAGCGATCCGACGAACGCCTCGCCGATCAATTTCACGGTGGTATTCAGCGAGCCGGTGAGCGATTTTGCCACGGGGGACGTGACGCTGAGCGGGACAGCCGGGGCCACCGCGGCGATCGTGAGCGGCAGCGGCACGACGTACAACGTGGCGGTCAGCGGCATGACGCAGAGCGGGACGGTGATTGCGCGGATTGACGCTGGCAAGACGCACGACGCGGCGGGCAACGCTAACACGGCCTCCAGCAGCAACGACCATACGGTGACCTTCGTCACGACTTACACCGTCGAGACATTCACCGACCCTAATACCGGCAACCTCGAATACAAGCTGTCGTATGAGGGCTTCCACTTCGCGACCGTGCTGCAAACGCCGGCGGGTGCGATCAGTTTCCGAGGGCACCCAGACCAAAACGAGCCCAACGGCTGGGGAAGCACGGTGCAGGAAAACGTGTTCATTGCCGGGCCCGGGGTCGATGCCACGGGCGGCGAGGTTACCAGCGCGATCGTGGACGCCGGCGGCATCCAGGTTAGCGCCGGCGGCGACGTGCCTTCAGCGGGCGGCAGCACCGGAACCTGGACCTGGATTTCCACGATCACCTACGATCCGTCGCAAGACACGGTGATGGCCGCGGGCACAACCACCGTGACGCTGGCGGCGGAGCTGGCTGGCCACATGAACGTGGGACGGATTGGCAGCAACTACCTTTATAACTATCCGCTCAACGGCGGCGGCCGCGGGCCCACCGGTGACATGAAGTCGATGACGTTCGGCTATGGCCCGGATGCGCGCGTCGGCGAGATTCAGTGGACGCCGCTTCCCGGGCTGGAAGGCACGTCGCCGCAGGATGCCAGTGACGAACTTGCCATCACGGTTTGGGGGCAGATCAACAGGTCGGATCCACTCCAAACCACCGTTGCCAAGCCCACGGTAGAACGCCGAATCGTCTCTTCCGACGCGACGACGAAGCTGATTGTCGCCGCCTCTTGGGATTCGTCGCAAGTGGGTTATCAGTTCGACAACGTGGGCGTAGAACCAGTCGTGTTGCCGCAAAACACCCAAGCCACCCATTTCGTGTTTCAGACTACCGAAAGCTGGGCACTGCCTGATTCCAGCAACCCAACCATCACGGCCGACTCGCTGACAACCGCGAGCGATACACCGACGCTGACGGGCACGGTGAACCCATCCTCGCCTGGCAAGCCGCTTTCCCAGGTGATGGTTGTTGTCGTGGGGAGCCAAACGCGGCTGACCCTTCCGGCGATGATCGACGGCACGGACTGGAGTGTGGCGATCTCAACGCCGCTTGCTGCCGGAACTTATGATGTTCAGGCGACGGCCACGGACACCGCCGGCAACACCGCGTTTGAGACTGCCACGCTGACGGTCAACGGCGCGCCGGTAGTGAGTCTGGCCAACGCTACGAGCACGTTGGCGGAGGACACCGACACAACCAACCGGCTGAAGGTGGCGGACGTGGTGGTAAGCGACGACGCCCTGGGCACGAACGGCCTGACGCTCTCGGGCGCGGACAAGGACTTGTTCGAGGTGGAGGCGGCCAGCGGGACGGGCGCGTTTATTGCGAGCTTGTACCTCAAGGCGGGGATCGTGCTGGATTACGAGATGAACGCGGTACTGGACGTGACCGTGGAGGTGGGCGACGCGACGGTGGGCGTGACGCCGGACGCGAGCGTGGGCTTTACGCTGAATGTAACCGACGTGAACGAAGCACCGGTGCTGACGCCGATCGGAAATCGGACGGTCGATGAGCAGGCCACGTTGGCCTTCCAGGCGACAGCGACCGATCAAGACAACCCGCCGCAGACGCTCACGTATACGTTGGACCAGGCGGCGATCGACCTCGGGATGAGCATCGACCCCGGCACGGGCCAGTTCACGTGGACGCCAACGGAGGCGCAAGGCAGCGCCGACTACACGGTAACGATCACAGTGACCGATGACGGCACGAATCCGGACAACCTCTCGGACTCCGAAACGATTACGATCACCGTGGCCGAGGTGAACGACGCGCCGACGGCGGTGATCGCGACACCCAACCCGGCGAGCTTGGCGGAAAACACGGACACGACCAACTCGGTGAAGGTAGCGGACATTACGGTGACCGACGACGGGCTGGGCACGAACGACCTATCGGTGATCGGAGTGGACGCGGCGTCGTTTGTGATCGTAGGCACGGAGTTGCACGTTAAGGCGGGCGTGGTGCTCGGCCTCGAGACGCAGGCAGCGTACCACGTGACGGTTCACTTGGACGACCCGTCCGTTGGCGCTACTCCGGACGCGAGCGTGGCCTTCACGCTGAACCTGACAGACGTGAACGAGGCGCCGACGCTCGATCTCCGGAACAAGACCGCCTCGCTTGCCGAGAACACGAGCACCTCGGCGCGTATCAAAGTTGCCGACATCCTTGTCAGCGACGATGCGTTGGGCAGCGAAACCCTCTTGCTCAGCGGTGTGGACGCCGCAATGTTCGAGATCGAGGGCAGTGTGTTGTACTTGAAAGCGGGCGCCGCGATCGACTTCGAAACGAACCCGCAGTTGGACGTGACGGCGGCCGTGGACGACACGACGCTGGGTGGATCCGTCGACGATTTCGAATTGCTTTCGATTGCCATCACCGACGTCAATGAGGCGCCTACGGATCTTCTTCTTTCGGCAAGCAGCGTCGCCGAGGATACGGACACGACCGCGGGCTATACTGTGGGGGTCTTGACCGGGACCGATCCCGACACCGTAGCTCCGTGGAACAATCTTTCCTACACCGTCACCGGCGGTGCCGACCA
>JAAYEH010000671.1 GCA_012728855.1 Rhodopirellula sp.
AAGACCCGTTGACAAAACGCCGATCACGGCTACATAATTAGGGTTCGATCGAGTTCCCCGATAGCTCAATCGGTAGAGCGAGCGGCTGTTAACCGCTAGGTTCTTGGTTCGAGTCCAAGTCGGGGAGCTTAAACTCCAACGGGGTATTTCCCCGCCGAAATAGTTAACGGAAAGCCCCGGAGCGCAAGCCGCCGGGGCTTTTCTGTAAGCCGTTGGAGCCAAAGGGTTATGGCCAACCGCGAACGACAGCCCGACTCTCTGTTTCGCACCGTCGCCGAGACGTTGCGGCAGGGAACGTACACGTTCCGCCCCGGCACCCAAGAGCAACGCCCCGAACTCTCCGACTCTCTCGTAAACAGCGGTTGTCCAGTTAACAGACCCGTTCGTCTCGGACCCTTGAGCGATTTCGAACTCATCGGCGAAGGGATCGCGGCATGACTCCATCACAGCCGACACCCGCGCTGCGGTTGACGCTTGGCAGATCTTGGATGCCAGTCAATGGCCGCCCGTGCTTGTCGACAAAGGAGTGAATTCATGATCCGGCAACATCGCGAAAAGTATCCCGATCTGCAAAGCAGCCAGGCAGCCATGATTCGCGCTGCCCGTACTGCGGCCGCCCTGGCCAAGCAGCACGGACAGTCCCTGCTGCTGTGGCGCGACGGCCGGATCGTCCGAGTTGCCCCCGACGAACTACCTGATCTGCCGGAGCAGACGCCACAGGCATTTGAACAGTCATGATTCTCCGTTTGTCCGAACGTTTGAGGACGCAGATCAAAGCCGGACCCTTATCGGCATCGGGATTGGATGAAGAACCCTACGCCGACTGGTCCGCCCGGGTGTTCACCGCGGACCGAGAAAAGTACATCCTGTTAAGCCACACTCGGTCGCTCTATTCAGTGGTCATGTTCGGCCATGATATCACCCGTGACGATGTCTTCATCCGCCATGCCTTGGACAGCCTTCGCGAGTTCATGACGGACGACGGCCTGGGGTTGATCTACATGAACTTCATAGCGCCCGCCAGTGCATCCGTTCGTTTCTGCAAGGCGCTCAATCGCTCGATCACCGGCTCGATGAATGAGCTGGAAACCGTTGCCAGGCATTATCTCGATTCAGGCGACTGGGCCCCCTTCGACGTGGGCTTTAAGCTCAACGAGACCTTGTTGTCCGCGATCGGAACCCGGGAAACGGAAGGGTACGCGACGCCGCGCGAGGCATTCACGCGGTTAGGGGGATAAGATGTCCGCGAAACCGCTGTGGCCGTACATCCACCAGACGCTCGAAATCGGAGGGGTTCTTAATATCACGACCCAAGGGCGTCATCTCACGGTTTCATCATTAGAGTGCGACGGTCAGATGGTGTGCATGATCTCATCTGGCGGCATGTCGTTGGACGAGATCATGGACGTGTATTGGGCGTCCTTGGGCTCTATCCGGAAAGGCCAGTTGACCTTAGTTTTCCCCCTGGAGACATTGCATGACCTGTCCTACCGACGGATGGCCGGAGGTTCGTTGGCTTGAGATGCGACACCGTGTTCGGAACCGTCTGATCACGGGGATGATCGTCCTTGTGCCAATAGGCGTCACGTTGCTGGTGATGCGATGGATACTTCAGTGGATGGCAGGATTTCTCCTACCCTTCGTGGAGGGCCTGACGTCTCGCCTGGCCACGGCACTTGGCGTGGCGCAGTTCTCGACACAGGCAATCAAGATTCCGCTAATGCTCATCTCGATTGCAGGCTTCCTGCTTGCGGTTTATTTCACGGGAGCGTTGGCGCAGGCGGTGGTCGGTAGGCGTCTGCTCCACGCTGGAGAGACCGTCCTGATGCGGATACCCCTCGCCGGGACGATCTACTCAGCGGCCAAACAGGTGATGGAGGCGATAGCAGCGCCAACTCGTTCGGCCTTACGAACAGCGGTACTGGTTGAGTTTCCACGTCGCGAGGCATGGTCAATAGGGTTTATTACCGGCCAATTGGCGGAGGCGGGAGAGCAGAGCCTGTTGAAGGTCTTTGTTCCAACAACGCCAAATCCGACGACCGGCTTCTTCTTGATGGTGCCACGCAAAGACGTGATGATGACCGATATGACAATTGAAGAAGCCTTCAAGATGATCATCTCTGGGGGCATCGTCTCCCCTGCGACCATGAAAGGCAGGCCGTTTCCCGAGGGAGCCGGCGTCGAGGAGACGAACGTAGATGCATGAAGAGACGACGCCACAAACGCCACGCCGCTATTTGCGTTTCACCATCATTCTGCTGGCTGGGGCCGCGCTATGCGCGGGGGCGGCAATGTTGCCATCGCATGGAGGATCGCAGGTTACAAACGTTCAGGCGGCCGTGCTGGGCGTGGTTGAGGGATTGACGGAGTGCTTGCCTGTATCCTCCACGGGGCAGCTGATTCTCGCCAGCCACGCCATGGGGCTTAGTGAACTCGGAGGCCGGTCAGGTCCACTGGGGCCGGAGGTCGTGAAGAGCCCCGCCGTGGCTGTCACGGGGCGCTTGAAATGCGGCCACGGATGGGCGCGTCAAAAACGGCCAGTGGTATTTGATGCCTGTATACCTCATTGGTCCTCCTGCGGGCAAGGGTCTTTTGCGGGTTTCTCTTTGTTCGGG
>JAAYEH010000672.1 GCA_012728855.1 Rhodopirellula sp.
CGGAGCTTTTTGTCATGTATTTCACATTTCCCTGCCCCCAATGCGAGAAGAAGCTGAAAATCCAGACCGAGGCGGCAGGGCGGAAATCGACCTGCCCTTATTGCCGGCACACGATTGTTGTGCCAAACCCTCCGACAGAGGAGGAAATGGACGAGATGGCAGCGCTGCGGAACATTGGGCAAACCCAGCAGTCGAGCCGTGTGAGCACCCGTCCGGCGGCGATGCAACGCCGTGAAACGCCGAAGAAGCGTTCGACCTCCGGCGGCTGGTCCGATCGGACCGACGTCAGCACGCTGCGGAGCGGAGTGTTGGGCTTGGCGCTCACCGCGGCGGTTCTCGTGGTCATGTTTCCTCTGCAAAACACGTATGTGGGCGAGTTGTTCATCAAACGCGGCGGGGTTCCGTTTGTCGAGACGTTTCTCCTCTGCTGGTCGGCGGCAATCCTCTATCTGAAGTCGCGGAAGATCAAGCGTCAGCGGGAATCGATGCTCTTCGATCTCTTGCCCAATGAGCTTTCGAACGACATCACCTCGGATTCCGTCGACCGGTTCGTCAAACACATTGAAGAGCTGCCGGTGCAGCCCAGCGAGAGTTTTTTGGTCAACCGCGTTTTGCGGGGGCTGGAGCATTTCCGTGTCCGCAACAGCAATCCGGAAGTCGCTTCAATGCTCTCCTCGCAGTCGGAAATCGACGCCAATGCGGTCCAATCGAGCTACACGCTCTTGAACGTGTTCATCTGGGCCATCCCGATCCTCGGCTTTATCGGGACGGTGATTGGCATCAGCGCCGCGGTGGGCGGCTTTTCCGGTTCGCTGGAACAGGCCAACGACATCTCGGTGCTGAAAGAATCGCTCAACAACGTGACCGGCGGCCTGGCCACGGCGTTCGACACGACGCTCCTGGCCCTGGTGATGAGCATGATGGTGATGTTCCCCTCCAGCTCGATGCAGAAGTCCGAAGAGGACATGCTCAATTCCGTCGACGAATACTGCAACGAGAATCTGCTGAAGCGGCTCAACGACGGCAACGAGGGACCGGTCGGCGACGCCGCGGTGGTCGTCTCGCCCGCCCTGCGGAAGGCAATCCATGCCGCCTTGGCCCCGCACCACGCCGAATTGCGCACCTGGAGCGAGAAACTCGAATCGATCGGCTCGAAGCTCACGGCCGAGGTGGTTCAGGGCTGGGGTTCGATCAACAAGGAGATCGAGAAACAGCAGCAGGAAAACGCCGAGCAGGTGCGCGATCTGGACGCCATGGCCGCCTCTTTCCTTCAAACCCTGTCGCGACTGGCGGAGCAGACCGAGAAGGCGCACGAAGAGGCGTCCGGCTCGATGCGGCGGTCGGCCGAGTCGCTGGAAGGCTACTGTACGGCGCTCGGGCAGGGGCTGGCCGGACTGAACGGCGTGCTGGCGGAACTGGGCGAAAAGCAGGTCGTGATCCAGGGCCGGCGCCGCGGCTGGTTTTTCCGGCGACCCAACGGAGTCCGCACCGATGGCAAAGCGTAGAAACAAGCCCAAGACGACGATCTCGCTCTTTCCATTCTTGAGCATTCTCGCCTGCGTGATCGGGGTGCTGACGCTGATGATCACCGCCATGGCGCTGGGCCAGATGGACACCGATTCCTTTGCCAGCATCTTCGAATTCGAACAGGTGCGATCGAAGATCGAACAGGCAAAGGAACTGATTCGGAAACTGCAGGCCGAGATCGCCAAGCAATCCGGCCATGCCGACGCCACCCAGCAGGAACTGGCCGACGCCCGCCTTCAGCTCGATCAGTTGCTACTGGAGAGGGAGAATCTGCAGAAAACCCGCAACGACCCGGTCGAGGTCGATCTGGCCATCCCACAAGTCGATGCGGCAGCTCACGAGCAGCGACTGGCCCAGATGCGGGAGGAGATCACGGAGCAGACCAAGACGAAAGAGGAGCTTCTGGCGGAGTTGAAGAAGCGCGACAAGCCGCCGGAGGAGGCCCAGGTGATTATTCAGCCGGGCGGGAGCGGTTCGGACCTGAAGCCGACGTTCGTCGAGTGTACGGCCTCCGACGTGGTAATCTACCAGGGCGCCGAACCGGAGCGCGTGCGGCGGGCCGATCTGGCCGGCGACGAGAAATTCCTCGGGCTGCTGCGGCGCGTCGCCGCCCAGCCCGACGCCACGATCATTTTCCTGGTCCGCGACGACGCCTTGGGAACCTACTACGCCGCCCGCGACGTCGCCCAGGCGCATTTCGCCCGCAACGGCAAGCTGCCGGTCATCGGGCACGGAAAGATCGACCTCAGCTTGTTTCAGAAGTGAGCCATGCGACGAGCGAAGAAACAGAGCGGCGCGAGCCTCGACTCCCTCTTGGATACGATGACCAACGTCGTCGGGATCCTGGTGATCATGCTGACGGTGACGCAACTCGGTGTCGGCGATGCCGTCAAGCGGATCAGCTCCGGCGACCAGGTCGATCCCGAGGTTCTCGAAGCGGCGAAGAAGGAACTGCTCCAGCTCGAGTTGGTTAAGAACGAGTTGGTCAAGCGGCTGAAATCGCTGATTTACGAAAAAGGGGTCGATATCGCGGCCGAACTTCGTCGCATCCAGGCGGAGTTGGCCAACGTAAAGGCCAATGTGTCCGCGCTGGCGAAGCAGCGCGACGAGCGTGTCCGCGCGGCCGAATTGGAAATGCAGCAACTTCTGCAGGAAGCGAAGCGGCTCCTCGAGGAACAAAAGAAGAAAGAGGAGGAGTTGATCGCCAAGATCACCACCGGCAACGCGGAACTGGCGAAACTGCGCGCCCAGTTGGAAGACACTCCGATTGTCGAGGCCCCGCCGCCCAAGGTCGTCCACCTGCCTAATCCCCGCCCGGCGCCCGAAGGGAGCAAGCCGGTGACAGTGCTCTGCCGCGAAGGGCGGGTGATGCACATCGACGCGGGCAACTATCAAGACCGGGCACAGAAGCTCGCCAAGTTTGTCGTCACCCGCAAAAAGCTCGGCGCCGACCCGGCGGCCGGAATCGACGGAAAGGTGCTCGCCGAGGAGTTCAATCGCGCGTCGACAATCCGGGATCGCGACTTCGACATCCGCCTGGAGATCCGCGGCCGAAACCCGGTGCTGGTTCTCAAGCGCCGCGACGGCGCCGGGGAGACGCTCGAACAGATCCAGCGGTCCGGCTCGAAATACGAGCAGGAGATCCGCCGCTTGCCGCCGGACAAGTTCTATTTGCAGTTTCTCGTCTGGCCCGACAGCTTTGAAACCTATCTGCAAGCCCGCCGCATCGCCGCCGACCGCGGCTTGCCCGCCGGCTGGAACGCCACTACGATGCAAGAGGAGTATTCGGTTCCCTTGGGCGGCGATATCCGTTGCGGCCCGCCGCCGCCACCGCCGCCCAAACCCACCACCCCCGCTCCGGCGGCACCGGCCAAGAAGCCGCCGATGGATACGGTCGATTGATCCAGATCGCCCGTGGGCGCGGGAACAGGAGCCGCCCGTTGAAAAGGGGACAGGCACCGAGCGGTAGGCGTTTCCTCGACAGTTCCGAGCCAAGTCGACGCTCGGAGCCAGTCCCCTTTTCAACTCGGTTTACAGTTTGAGTGGCGTCATGGAGACTTGGAACTTCGGGCCGTTGCGATTCGCGGATCTGGTCGATATCGCGATCATCTCGGTCGTCGTTTATCTCGTGCTGGGCTGGCTGCGTCAGCGGGGTTCGCGCTCGGCGCTGGTGGCGCTGATCCTGGCCGTGGTCGTCTACACGACTGCCCGACTGTTGCACCTCTACCTCACCCTGTTGTTGTTTCAGGCGGGATTCACGGTGGTGATCGTCGCGCTGGTTCTTGTTTTTCAGGAGGATATTCGCCGGCTGTTTTCCCGCATCGGCACGTATGGGTTCTTTCCTGTCGGCCTTCCGCCTTCCCGGGGCGGCGCGCCGGATGCGCTGACCGAAGCGATCTTCGCGCTGGCGGAGGAGAAGATTGGCGCGTTGGTCGTGCTGCCAGGCCGCGAGCCGTTGGAGTCGCACGTCGATGGCGGTACACTCGTGGACGGGCGAATCAGTGTTCCCCTGCTATACAGTATCTTCCATCCCGCCTCGCCGGGCCACGACGGCGCCGTGCTCATCGACGGCGACCGCATCGAGCGATTCGGCGTGCATCTGCCGCTGTCGCATAACTTGGAGGAGGTGGGCGAAGGCGGCACTCGGCACACGGCGGCGCTGGGGCTGGCGGAACGGACCGACGCCACCGTGATCATCGTCTCCGAGGAACGGGGTACGATCCGCGTCGCCAAACGAGACCGATTGGAGGCGGTCGCATCCGTAGCGGAATTGAGGCGTTTTCTGGACAGGTACTATGAGCGTCGTTATCCGGAACGCGGCGCCCCCCGCCGCGTGTGGACGGGGAATCTCGGCACGAAGCTGGTCTCCGTGAGCGCGGCGGTCCTGCTCTGGTACGTGGTGGTGTACAACGTGCAGACCGTACAGCGGACGCATCTGGTGCCGATCGAGTATCGCAGCGTGCCGGCGGACTGGGTGGTGGAAGATCCGATACCGACCGAAGCGCGGGTGACGTTATCGGGATCGGAGGCGATGTTTTCCCTTTTCCGCCCCGGGGCGGCAGCCTTGTCGTTGGATCTCAGTCGCGTTCGTGAGGGTGGGCAAGAAATCGTGCTCACCGACGAGGGCCTTGATCGGCCGCCGGGCCTGACGGTGGACCAAATCGATCCGCGGGTAGTCATCGTGCGAGCGTACCGACTCGTGGAAATGGAACTGCCGGTCGAGGTGCAAACCGAGGGCGAGTTGCCCGAGGGCTACGCCTTGGTTTCGGCAACGGCGACGCCCGCGGCCGTCAGCGTGCTGGCGCCGCGCGGAGCAGGAGATACTTTCCGCTTTGTTCGGACGGAGGCGGTGGATATGACCGGCGCGGCCGGCAACGTGCAACGGCTGGTTGGGCTGGTTGCCCCGCGCAACGCGAGGTTTCTCGGCCAGGAACCGCCCAAGGTACGAGTCGATATTGAAATCGCCCGACAGAAAGCCGAAGGCGGCCCAGCGGCGGCCGGGCGGGGTTAGCGGCGGCGCGTGGTGACGCAAGAGGGTCGGGAGTCTTTTTCCGTATCGGCACCTTCGCCGCTCGGCAGGTCCAACCCGTTCGACGGCCGATACGGAAAAAGACTCCCGACCCTTTCCTGGACGCGCGGGGGCTTGTTCGTCGGTCGAAACTGCCGTATGTTATTTCGCGAAGGCGGCGTCTGCCGCGGACGCCGAAATGACGACACCGACGCATCACGTTTTTTGGGGAGAACCGATCGATGATCGAACTGGGTCTGCACACCGACAACTGGCGTCCGCTGAGCGGCAACTTCAAGACGGCGGCTGAGTCGGCCGTCAAGTACGGGCTGAAGCACATCGAATTCGCCGTCGTTCACGGGCACTATTTCATCACGGCGATGGGCTACGATCCGGCGGTTTCGCTCCAATCCAACCCGCGAGCCCTGCGTCGATACTGCGACGAGATGGGACTGGTCGTTTCGCAAATCGACGGTTCGTTTCCGCTGATGGGCCCCGAAGGCTCGACGTTCGGTGTCCAATACGTTCAGCAGTCGATCCGTTTCGCCTCGGAAGTGGGTTGCCCGATGGTCGACACGGTCGACGGGGCCTTCGAGATCGAGGGGTTTTCTCGCGAAGAGGTTTTCCGAATCACCTGCGACAACTACCGCCAGTGTCTCTCCTGGGCGGAGGACTACGGTGTGATCATCAACGTAGAACCGCACGGCCCTTACACGACCGACTACGATTTCATGGAGCGGCTTTTCAACCACTTCGAATCGGAATACCTGCGGTTGAACTTCGACACCGGCAATTCCTTCATCTCCGGGCTGGATCCGCTGGAGTATTTGAAGCGGTTCCGCAAATACCTCACGCACGCCCACATCAAAGATGTCAGCGCGGGCCTGGCGGCGGCGGTCCGCGGCGAAGAGACCGGCATTGCCACCAGCGAGGTTCCGATTGGCGGAGGGGTGAACGCCGAAAACATCAAGAACTGCCTGGAGTACCTCAAGCAGTCCGAGTGGGACGGCGTCGTTTCGATCGAGTGCTACGGATCGGACGAGAATATCCGCAAGAGCGTGGAGTTTTTGCGACCCTTGTGCGGATGAGCGGGAGGCATTTGCCTTTGGATCGACTCCAAGAATCGCTTGCCCCCGTTATTCTTTCCTGCTTTCCGCCGCACACGTCAAGGCTTGTGGAGCCCTTTGCCGGGTCGGCGGCGATCTCCCTCGCCAGCGCTTACAAAGGGCTCGCTGATCGTTTCTTCATCAACGACGCCCACCAGCCGATAATCGACCTCTGGCGAGAGATCATTGAGCGGCCGGGAGAACTGGCGGACAAGTACCGCGAACTGTGGCGGGCTCAGCTTGGACGCGAGCGTGAGTATTATGATACCGTCCGCGAGAAGTTTAACCGGACGCAGAAGCCGGAATTCTTCTTGTCTCTCCTCGCCCGCTGCGTGAAGCCCGCTACCTCCAAGTTGACCATCGGGTGCCTTATGAGGTTGGCGGCGAGGGCGCGGCTGGCAACTTGCCTGAAGACTTCCAACTAACGTGCGGTTCCTGCAATCGCGCCAAGTCGTGGTCCTGCGAACATTGCAGGAACTGGACGGAGAACCAAGATCCAAAAGTATGTCAAACGTGCTACTGGGCGAGACCCGAGTCGTATAAGCACGTTGCTATGCAACCTGTCCGCCGCCTGGAAGTTGTGTGGACAGAGCAGGAGGTGGCCGAACATGACCGACTACTCAAGCTGGCGAAAAAGCAACGGTTGCCCTTGGCCGAGTTTGTCAAAGCAGTCTTGCGTCGAAACGCTCAATAGCGTTTTCAAGCTCCGCTCGGAGAGTCAATGCAGACTTCCGTCAGTCGCGCTCGCTGCGATGACGTTCGGCGGTTGCCGCTTCCTCGTCATCCTCTTCCGACTCCATCGCCGCGCGGTGGGCGGCGAGGGTCTCGTCGTTGCCCGACATGGTTGAGGCGGGGTCCGTTCTGCCTCTTCGCGACGTTTCCGGTATTTTCTCGTGCGCGCCCGCCGAAGCGGTTGTCTCCGTGGGAACTTCGAGCCCCAATCGCCGTGCAACGGCGGCTTTCAGATCCATCGTGAGGCTGAACAATGTCGGCACGAGGAAGAGGGTGAAGACGGTGGAAACGACGAGGCCGCCCAGGACAACGGCGCCCAAGCCGCGGTACAACTCGCTTCCGGCGCCGGGAAAGAGGACCAGAGGGCAAAGCCCTAGGACGGTCGTGGTGGTGGTCATGAAGATCGGGCGAATCCGCGTCCGCACGCTTTCCTGGATCGAGGCGTTGGGGGTCATGCGGTCTTCGCGCATGTGATTGAGCGACTGGTGTACGATAAGGATCGCGTTGTTCACCACCGTGCCGACGAGGATCACGAAACCGAGCATCGTCAGCACGTCGAGCGACTGGGGCGGAACCGGCGGCATGCCGAAGACCATCTGCACTTTGAGATAAACGTTCAACAGCCAAAGGCCGAGAAAGCCGCCCACGGCGCCGAGCGGCACACTGAGGATGACCACCAGCGGATAGAGCCACGACTCGAACAGCGCGGCCATCAAGAGATAGGTGATGAGAACGGCGAGGATGAAATTCCATCGCAGGGCGTCCCAGGTGGCGCGAAGCTTGTCGGCGGTGCCCGCCATACGGATGTGGTACTCGCCGCCGATCACTCCCGACTGGCGGAGCGGCGCGATGATCTGGCTGTCGATCCGCTCGATGGCGTCTTCCAGAGGGACGGTTTCCGGCGGCATCACCTGGATGGTGATCGCCCGCTAGCGCTCACGGCGGTTGATTTGCTCCGGCCCGCCTTCGAACTTGTCGGCGGCGGCGGCCAGCAGCGGGATCAACTCGCCGCGCGGGGTGGCGATCGGCAGACCGGAGAGATCCTGGGTGCGAGTGACGAACCGCTCGTCGCCCATGACCGTCAAATCGATTTTCTTGCCAAGGTGATAATAGTCGGTCGCGTAGGCGCCATCGACCAGGGCGTTGACGGCGTAGTCGAGTTGCTGCTTGTCGAGCCCCATGTCGGCCAACTGGTCCCATTTCGGCAGCACGTGGATTTCCGGGCTGCTCAATTCCAAACTGGGAACCGGAAAAGCCATGGCATTAGGAACGACCCCCTGCGGGCCGCCCACCTGGCCCATGATCTGGCCGCCAAGTTGCACTAGATTCTGCACGTCGGGACCGGTGATCTCCACGTCGATCGTTCGCAGACCCTGCAACCCGCGGGCGAAGAGGCTGGATTGGGCCGCGCGGGCGCGGGTTCCCGGAATCGAATTGCCCATTTGATTCACCAGCGGAACCAACTCGCCGGCCCGCAAGGGGTCCACCGCACGCAGGCCGAAGATGACGAACTTCCCTCGCGCGACGAAGAAATAGTCTTCGATCGGCGGGTACTGGAGCTTCCTGTTGGCCGGATCACCAACATTGACGTCCCAATACGGCTGCGTGCACCGCTCCAATTCGGCGCCGAGTTCCATGAGCCGGTCGATGTTATACCCGGCCGGCGGAAGCAATTGGCCAAAGACCAGATTGCGGTTGCCGTTGGGCAGGTACTCGACGTTCGGGATCAACAGCCAGGTAGCCATCGCGGCCACGCCGACCAGCACGCCGACGACCGCCAGGCGGGAAATCAGCCCTCGCTGAATCACGGCGTTGATCGTGACAACGCCGTTGACAAACGCGCCGCCGATGCGGTCGGATAGCCGGGCGAGCCAGTGCCAGGGCGCCGCTGCCGTATGTCGCCAGAAGTGCTGTCGGGAATGTCGGCCACGCCGACGCGTTTGGCCGTCCGGCGCTTGCCGGCCGTTGGCTTGCGACTCGGCGCCGGCCGTTGGCTTGTGGGCGGCCGCGCCGGCGGAATCCTGCCGCGAATCGTTTTCATCAGGCTCTTGGCGGCGTTTGCGGAGGATGCGGGCGGTGGCCGTCGGTATCACCGTGATCGAGACGACCAGCGAGAGGGCCACCGCGGCGCTGATTGCCAAGGCGATGTCGCGGAACAACTGCCCCGCCTCCTCTTCGACGAACAACACCGGAATGAAGACGGCCAGTGTCGTGAGCGTCGAGGCGACGACGGCGCCCCAGACCTCTTTCGCCCCGCGGACGGCAGCCTGAAAGGGCGGATCGCCCATCTGGTAGTGCCGATAGATGTTCTCCAGCACGACGACGGCGTTGTCGACCAACATGCCCACGGCAAATGCCAGTCCGGCCAGACTGATGACGTTGAGCGAACGCCCCATCATGTCGAGCATCAGGAAGGTGCCGATGATGCTCGTGGGGATCGCCAACCCGATGACGATGGTGGAGCGCCCGCTGCGAAGGAACAACAGCAGCACGGCCACCGTCAAGGCACCGCCGATAATAATGTTCCAAACAACAAGATCAATGGCGGAGTAGATATACTCCGTCTCATCGTAGACCTGGACGAGTTCCAACCCTCGCGAGGCAAGCAGGTTCTTGTTCAAATCGGCGGAGACCTGCCGGAGCCCATTCATGGTGTCGAGGACATTGGCGCCCGTTTCGCGTACGCAGTTCACCGCCATGCAAAGGGTGCCGAAATTCTTGACCAGTCCGTCGGGTTTCTTGTAGCCGAGGCGGACCGTGGCGACGTCGCGGACGTAGACCGCCGCTCCGTCGCGGCGGGTATCGACCAGTTGCGCGAGACGCCGGGTTCACAGGCCGGGATTGTGGGCCAAGCGCGCGCCTTCGAGGAGTCCGGCTACGTCGGGATTCGCTTTTTGAAACGCGGCGACCTCATCCGCGGTGGCCACTCGGGGGCGAAGAATGAACCAGGCGATGGGCGAATCGTTGGCGCCGGAGGTGCTGATGACCGGTTCGTCGGCATCCTCAGGATACTCGGGCACTTGCTGCAAACGGGCGTTGACCTTCAGAAGCGCTTCGGCCAGATCGGCGCCGACGGCGAACTCCAGCGTGATCGTTCCCTGCGAGTTCATGCACTCGGAAGACATCTTCGTGACGCCTTCGACCCCCTTGAGCTGCTCCTCCTGCTCTTGCACGATCTCGCGCTCGATTTCCTGCGGGGCGGCCCCAGGCCAGACGGTGGAAATCGTGATCGTGGGGATCTGAACCTCGGGGGTCAACTGCATCGGCATCCGCATCAGTCCGATGAAGCCGAACAGCACGAACAACAGCACGCCGACCGCGATCTTGACGGGATTATGGACGAAAGCTTCGATAAGCTGCATGGCACGTGTTGGGGCTTAGGGACGCGATTTCTTCGCTTGAGCCGGTGCGGCGCCGACTTGCTTGGACGGTGGCGAGGGGCCATCGACGCGGCGGACCACTTGAACATCGCGATTGGGAAAAAGCCCTTCGTTGCCCTCGACGACGACCAGTGTACCCGGCTGGAGTGGACCTCGGACCTCGATCCACGCGCCGACGGCCGCGCCGACCTCGACCGACACCGGCCTGGCTTTTCCGGCGTTGGGATTCTTTTCGTCCTTCGGCGTTACCGCGTAGAGCATCGGCGACGCTCCGCCGAGGATCAGCGCATCCTTGGGAACGACCAGTGCGCTGCCGCGGTCACCGACCGCCAGGGTCGCCCGCGCAAACATCCCGGCCTTCAGCATCGTGCCCGAACCGGCGTCGCGATTCTCCAGACGTATCTTCACCGGGAAGCTCCGCGACCGCAGGTCGGCCTGGGGGACGATGGCGGCAACGCGTCCGTCCCACGCCACGCCGGGCAGCGCATTGACCTCGACCCTTGCTTCCGCCCCCAGTTGCACATGGGGAAGATAGTTTTCCAGCACCATCACCGCAACGTCCACGGATTTGGTCTCGACGACCTCCGCGACCGGAGATCCTTTGGCGATCCATTGCCCCACCTCGGTATGTTCGGCCGTGACGTATCCGTCGAACGGCGCGGCGATCGTGTGTTCGGCGATGTCGTCTTCCAGCCGCCGGATCATCTCTTCTTGCACCGCGACCTGGGCTCGGGCTTGTTCCACCTGTTCCTTGCGAGGCCCTTTGACGGCGAGTTCCAGGGCGAGCTTTCGGTCGGCATAGGTCTTGGCGGCAGCCTCGGCCACCGATGCCTGATCTTGAAGTTCATCCTCGCTGGCGACGTTTCTTTGGTGAAGCGACTGAGTCCGCTTCAATCGCGATTCGGCGAAGTCCATCAGTGCCTTGGCCGCCTCCATCCGCGCGCGGGCCTGATCGATCTCCTCGGGACGGCTGCCGTTTTCCAGTTCGGCCAATTGTTGCTTGCGGAGATCGAGTTCCGCCTTGGCTGCAGCCAACTGGATGTCCAGCGACGTGGTTCGCAGCCTGGCCAGAGGCTGTCCGTCTCGGACCTCATCCCCTTCGTTCACGAGGAACTCCACAACGCGGCCCTCGACCGGGCTGCCGACGATGCTGGTCCGCAACGGTTCGACGGTGCCGACGAATGTTTCGCCGATATTCAATTCCCGTTGTTCTGCGGTGGCGACGACCACCGGCGCCGGCGGCATCGCTCGCGGGCCTTGGGCGAACCCGCGGCCGACGCAAAACGATCCCGACATCACGGCAAAAACCATCAGTCTCGCCGGGATGAATCGCCGCCGTCGGATTGGACCGGAATGAAGCGGAATTGTCACAAGAGGCATCATCGTCGCAACTCCACGCGGCGCCGGGCTGGATTCGAGGAGGCGGGAAGACCGCAGGCGGGAAAAGGTATATGCCTTTAATCATACCCACCCTTCGGGATGGGTCAAGCAGCGAGATGGCGATCAGTCCGGCCTTTCCGGCAGCCGGACTGCTTCTCTAGGCGAGCGGCAGAAATTCGTAGCCCGACTCTCCGAGTCGGGACTGGCTTCGAAGCCCGGACTCGGAGAGTCAGGCTACGTCCGAGGCGGGTAGGTTCTTTTCTGCCGCTCGCCCTATCAGGCCGTCCAAGCGACTGTGGGGAATATGGGCCTCGCGCCTGTTACCGAAATCACGGCAGTGATACAATAGGGGGGCAGCAGTTGGAACGGAGGGCGGACAGCGGGCACGCGTGCCAAGGGCTTTTGACAGGGACGACAGCTATGTCCAACGAATTGACGTCGGCAGATACGCCCGACACGTATTATGCCCCGGCAGGTCGCGACACTCCGCAGGTGTTCGCGCGAAAGCGGGAGATCGTCAGCCGAACTCCTCTGCTGGCGGAGGCGCTAAATGCCATTCCCGGCATGGTGATGATCCTCAACACGCACCGGCAGATCGTGGCGGCGAATCGAGCCATGACACGGGTGCTGCAGGCGGCGACGGATGACCTACTGGCAAAGCGGCCGGGCGAAGTCGTGGGCTGCCTCTGGCCCCCGGAGGGCCCGGATGGCTGTGGAACCAGCCGGCATTGTGTCACCTGCGGCGCCGTGAATGCCATATTGGAAAGCCAAACCCAAAAAACCCAAGTGGTACGGGAGTGCCGGATCCAGACGAAGGGCGACTCGGATTCCGGGGCAATGGACCTGAGAGTGGCCGCGACACCGATCGAAGTGGAGGGTGAGGCATTTATTGTCCTGGCGATTGAGGACGTCAGCGATTCGAATCGAATGTCGGTGCTTCAGCGGGTGTTCTTCCACGACGTGCTCAACACGGCGGGCTGCATTTCCGGCTACGCCGACTATCTGGCGAGACAACATGAGGCGGTCGATGAGATCTCCGAGTTGCTCGTGCGGCTTAGCGACCAATTGGTCGAGGAAATCAATGCCCAGCGAGACCTGGTCTTGGCGGAAACGGGAGATCTTCAACTTCAGGTCGACATGCTCACGACGAAGCAACTCCTTGACGATCTGCGCGGCCAGTATCTCAAGAGTCCGGTTGCCGGGGATCGCAGCATCGAAGTGCGCAATGTGTGGGGCGGAGTGATCTGGACGGACCAGCGAATCCTAAGGCGGATTCTGGGAAACATGCTGAAGAACGCGCTGGAAGCTACGGCCGCGGGCGGAACGGTGGCGATCGGATGTTCGGAAGAAGGCGATCGCGTGGCGTTCACGGTCCGTAACGCCGAAGTGATGCCGGCGGAGGTTCAGCTTCAGATGTTCCAGCGGTCGTTCACTACCAAGGGACAGACCGGCCGAGGAATCGGGACGTACAGCATGAAATTGCTCGGTGAGCGTTATCTCCATGGTAAGGTCAGCTTTGTCAGTCGCGAGCCGGACGGGACCGTGTTCACCTTAACCATTCCCAAGGTGCTCCGACTCGAAGCCGTTAAGCCCGCCCCGCCGGCTAGCGCCGGCGAATAAACACCAGGCTCTCAACTCTCGACCTGACCAGACCAGCAGAAAGGAAACGTCCGCATGAGAAATCGGGTTGGTCGAACATTATTGCAGGCTTTTTTCGCCGTCGGACTTGCGATCGTAATGCTCCCCGCGGCAAACGGCGCCGATTCGCCACGGCGTTTTGTTCGCTCCCAAGCCCGCGAGGTTCGCGTCAGTGCTCGAGTGGACCTTGTGGTCGTCGGAGGCAACGAGGGCGGCATCGCGGCGGCGTGGACGGCCGCTAAAGCGGGGGCTTCGGTGCTCATCGTCAACGGCAATTACTTCTTCAGCGACGACGTATCGGCCAAGGCTCGTTACTGGCTCGCAGCGGACGAAAGGCCGAATTCCGAATTCTCTCGAGCTTTGTTCGGTGACCGCAGCGAGAGGCAGACGGAGATAGTGCCCGCCGAATACAAGAAAGCCATCGAGAAGCTATTGCTCGATGCGGGAGTCCGCTTCCAGTTCAACAGCCGCCCGGCGGGCGTGCTCGTCGACGGATCGGGAGAGGTGGCCGGTGTGGTGACGGCCAACAAGGCCGGGCTGCAGGCGGTCGTCGCCAAGGCCGTGATCGATGCGACTCCGACGGCCGCCGTGGCCCGCATGGCCGGCGCGGCGACCACACCCTGGCCGGAGGATAAGGTGGTCGTCAGCAGGGTCTGTTACGGGGCGGATGTTGCCGGTGGGCGGAAGATCGGCAAGTTCTGCGAGTATTCGCTGGAAGTGCCGATGGCGGAAGGAAGCTGGACGGAGCGTTGCCGGGCGGAAGTGCTGCTCCGCGAGAAGTTCAATCGCGTCGACGCCAAGAAGGCGCACGCGCACGCGATGCACATGGTGGAGCCGGTATCGATCGTCTCCGAATCGCGGCAGAGCGGGGTTCTCGGGCAAGACGCCGAGTCGCTGGATCTGGACGTTTGCCGTCCGCGCGGCATCGCGCATCTCTACGTGCTCAGTCAATCGGCCGACGTGAGGCGAGACTATGCCGAGAAGCTGACGCGACCGGTCTTTTTGGCCGATCTGGGAGTGCGGATCGGCAACCTTGTCCACAGGCAGACTCAATCGCGGCTGATGCCGTCTGAAGTCTCGGTCCGGCCGCTCGACGCAGCCGCTTTTGTCGAAGGCACCGATGTCGCGGAGGTTCTCACCGGCCACCGGCGATACGTTCGAGTGGATCTGAAGACCGTGCGTCAGCCGGAGACGTCCGTGCCGGTGTGGGGGGAGTATGATGTTGTGGTGGTGGGAGGCGGAACGGCCGGCATTCCCGCGGCGATTGCGGCGGCCAGAAACGGCGCCAAGGTGTTGATCGTGGAGATGTTGGGCCTGCTGGGTGGCAACCGGGAACTGGGCACCCCCGGCTACTGGAAGGGCTATCCCTATGGTTTCAACCGGCTCGCATGGCGTGCGGCGGAGGCGTTTGAAGAAGCCCGCAAAGCGGACGTGGACATCTGGTACAACACGCTCGCCTGCGGCGCGGTGAAGCGGGCGGACCGCGTGGCCGGCGTGGTGGTCGCCACGCCTCTGGGACGCGGCGCCGTGCTGGGCAAGATCGTGATCGACGCCAGCGGCGACGCGGATGTCTGTGCTGCGGCGGGCGCGGAGTTTCAGTACGTCAACGACGGGGATCTCTGCCTTCAGGAGGCGTCCTTTCGATGCCTCGATTTGTACGCCAATGTCTTGCCGCTGGACCACGCCGACGTTCACAGCCTGACCATGCACCACGTACTGGCCCGGCAGGCCGGCAAGCAAGATATCTGGGATTTCTACCCGATGGTCGGACTCCGCGAGACACGGCTGATCCGGGGCGACCACGTCATCGATATCCCGGACCAGATCCTGCGGCGGACGTATCGGGACCTGATCGCCGTCTCTTGGTCGGCCTACGATCCTCACGGATATCACGACAGCGATTACATTTACGCGGGCCTCATGCCGCTGACGAAGCACGAGACGAAACCGGGATTTGCCACCGATATCCCGCTGCGGTCGCTGCTGCCCGCCGGGTTGGATGGGATCCTGGTCGTCGGCCGCTGCCATTCAGTGACGCACGACGTGCAGGCGTCGGTGCGGATGAACGCCGACCTGATCAACGAAGGCTATGCCGCCGGCTGCGTCGCCGCGCAGGCCGCCCGGACCGACACGCCGCTCCGGCAAATCGACTTGGGACCGATCCAGGATCACCTGGCGGAGATCGGCAACATATCCCGCGAGGATCGGCTGCAGCGGTGCATCGACATGCCCGAGCCGAGCGACGAACAATTGGACGCCGCCGCGCGGGATCCGTCGACGAAGGTCGCTCTTGCCCTCCTGCTCCGCGATGGCCGGCGGAGCCTGCCACTTCTAAAGGCGTCGTTCGCATCCGAGCCGACGCTGGTGAAAGCCAAGGCGCTGTGCGTGTTGAAAGACAACACGGCGGTGGAGTACCTCGCGGCATGGCTCCCGAAGCAGCCGCTAGGCGAAGGAACGGCGTATCAGTGGGATGCCTTCTTGAGCGTCTCGGACGTGGAGAGCGTGATGTGGCTTCTGGGGGCGGCCCGCGATCCGCGGGCGGTTGCTCCGCTGGTGGAGAAGCTCAGACAGTGCGGCACGGGCGGGACGAGCTTCAGCCATATCCGCGCGATCACCAGGGCACTGGGGCGCATCGGTAGTCCCGCCGCGGCCCCCGCCCTCTGCGGGTTCCTCAAGCGCGAGGGGGTGCGAGGGCACGTCGACGTCGCGGGAAATCCGCAGTCGCTGAAGGCGGAGTCTTTTGTGAAGTCGTATATCGAGCTGTATACGGCCGGCGCCTTAGTCCGCTGCGGAGATCACGATGGTCTCGGCAAAGAAATCCTCACCGCCTACCTCGACGACTGGCGGGGCATTTTCGTCCGCTATGCCGGCCACGTGTTGAACGAACCGGCGGCTGAAACCTCCAGCAAGTGAGCATCGAGATGAATCGATCGAGTCGGCTTGCCGTCCTGACGGTGTGGATTCTGGCCTGCGCAGCGTCTGCCAGCGCCGAAACCAAGCTCTTATGCAAGAGGCAGTCGCAATACAACACCATTTTGGTCACGGAAGGCCCGCCGGGCGTGCGGACGCTGCGTTTCGAGGAAGGCGGCGCCCGGCAGAGCGTGGTGAAAGTCGGAGATCCCGGCCATCTGGAATTGCCTTATGCGCGGACGATCCTCGCCGGCCTGGCGTTCTGTCAGCGGCCGCAACGAGTGCTGATCGTTGGGCTGGGGGGGGGGACGATTCCAATGTTCCTGCGGAAACACTACCCCGATCTGGTCATCGACGCGGTGGAGATCGATCCGGAGGTGGTCAACGTCGCCAAGCAGTATTTCGGGTTTCACGAGGATCCCCGCATGCGAGCCTACGTCGCGGACGGGCGGCGTTTCATCGAAGAATGCCGGCAGCCGTACGATATTATCTTTCTCGACGCCTTCGGCTGCGACAGCGTTCCCTATCATTTGGCGACGGAGGAGTTTCTCCAGAGCGTGCGGCGGGCGATCACCGCGGACGGAATCGTCGTGGGCAACATCTGGAGCCGCGGCTCGAATCGGCTGCACGACTCGATGGTGCGAACCTACCAGGAGGTCTTCGACGAGTTGTACATCCTCGGAATTCGGTTGGCCGGCAACGAAATACTCATTGCGCCGGCACGAAAGCGTCGCGTCGAAAAGGACGATCTGGTGCGGCTTGCCGCGATGCTTGCGCAGGAGAAGGGATTCCCATTCGATCTGGGCGAATTGGTCGGTTACGGCTTCGAGTATGCCGAGGAGAAAATGGGCGATGGACGAGTGTTGAAGGACGATGCCAAGGAACCTCTTCCGTGAGATTTCTCGTGCAGGTGCAACCGTTTGACGAGTAGCTTTGGTGAGGTATCATGTAGACTTCTGCAGCACGATCATGAATCGGGCGATTCATGTCGAGACAGTCAGAAGGGAGGGTGCCATGACGAAAACCGCTACAGTTCATGCGATCCAGAAATGGGAGTACCAATTCCTGACCAAGAAGACCGAAGCTTACCTGGTCAAGGAACTCAACGAACTCGGCCAGATCGGCTGGGAGTTGGTCGCCGCGGGGCAGGGGAAAGATCGGGCAGGAGAACTCTCTTGGACCGCCTTCTTGAAGCGGCCGTACGTACCGCACCCGACGAGGCCTGTGGAAGAAGGAGCGGCCGATCAGGTTGTCGAACCGGGCGGGACCGTCGCAGCGGCGGCTCCGCCGATCCAGGGTTTCGATCTGGACGGGGAGGAGTTTTCCTTGCAGCAGTCGGCGCCGGCGAAGGAAGAGAAGGCAGAATAGTCGCCGAGCAAGGAATCGAGTTGCTCGAAAAGGTCGGCGATGAGAAGGGGTTTTGAAAGGACCGCCGCCGCGCCGGCGGCGAGTACGGCGTTGCGCTCGTCCAACCGCGGAAAGTTCAACAGCGCGATCAGTGGGGCCGGATGCAATTGTTCCGCGAGGGATTTAAGGTCGGCTAATTCGCTCTCGACGCCGCCGCCAAAATCGAAGAGGACGGCCGTCGCGCCGCCGATCAGCGGCGGGCGGTTGGGCGTCAGCCATACGGTCGCATAGCCCTGCCGCCGACACGCCGAAGCCAGCCATTCGTACATGGCATACTCAAGCGCGTGGATAACGATGAGGCCGTGCCCGCGGACGAGCGGCGCGTCGGCCACGGTGAGAAACTGCTCCTCATCGCTGGCCGTGACGGGCAGGGACCAGCTCGATCCCCGCCCCGCCGCCAGTCGCCGCAACTCGCGCCGGCACCGCGCAGGCCACTGATGCCAGTACACGCGGACCGCCGCGGGCCAGGGCTTGCCCGTGCGGACTTCCCCTTCACACCAACTTCCCAGCAGCCCGATCACGCGTGCTAGCGGCACTCGCTGCCGCAATCGATCGATATCGTCGGCGGACAACTGGCCCGGCATCGCCTGGGCGACCACAATCAGATCGGGCACGAGTCGGCCGGAATCGAGAAAGCCAAGGGCGTCGTCCACGTCTTTGGCGGCCGTTACTTCCGCCGCGCGCCGCAGTTCGGCAACCGCGTCGCGAAACTCCGCCCGCTCGATTTCGCCGACGAGCAAGACGCGGATCGTACTCATTGTTTCCTCTAATACGGTGCTGCGGTCGCAACCAAAATCGTTTAACCGCAACGGCCAACGGCCTGCGCGGGGGGCGGTAACAAGACCCGCCACGGCGCGTCACGCGCAGGCCGTTGGCCGTTGCGGTTAAACGAGGTTAAACGAGGTTAAACGAGCCAAAACATGCGCACACGGTGCGTCGAACTTACTGACAAAGACTCTAACCCAGCTTCTTCTCGGTCGCGGCGATCAATTCATGCGCCGTCAAAGCATCAGGCGCCGCCCGCAACGCTTCGAGAAACCCGGGAAACCCGATCACGCGGCTCAATCGGGCGAGCGTGCGGAGGTGCCTGCGGTCCGACACCGAGCAGATCAAGAAGAAAACGTCGGTGAGCATTCCCCGGCTGGCCGCGAATGGAATGCCGTTTTGGGTAATCCCCAAGGCCAGGAATTCCTGGCCGAGGATGTTGGTCATCGGGCGGCGGGGGTGAAGCAAAGCCACGCCACCCTCCAGAGCGGTCGGCGCCATTTCTTCACGGGCACGAATCGCCTCAAGCATCTTCTCGGGATCCCAAAGCCAGCCGGTCCCAGCGGCCAGGTCGACCATCGCCGAGAGCACCGAGTTCTTCGTCCTGGCCTTCAAGGGAACGGCGACGGCCTCGACAGGCAGTGAATCGGCCAAGACGACATCTTCCGGATCCTTCGGGCCCGGGGCGCTCTCCAAGACGCCTTCCATCTCGATCAACTCCTCTTCATCGGAGAGGCCGATCCGTTGCTCCAGCCAGTGGTGGATGTCCGCCTGTGAGAACCTCCACTGGCCGGCCACCTTGCGGCCGGGCAACTTGTCCCGGTCCGCCAACCGCATCACCTGCTGCGGCGAGAGGTGAAGGTAGGTTGCGAGGCGGTCAATATCAAAATCTTCCGTCGGCATGGCTGTTCGGAGATACGCGAGAGGGAGAAAACCGACCAATTTGTCATATTCGTCGATTGGCCGGCCCTTGTCCAGCCCTCGGCCGGCTGCGGCGATTTCCGCCTTGACAGGGAAGCGGAAATCGAGACAATCCGGCCGCTTAACCAAGACATCCGACACCGTCAGGCGCCTCAGGGCACGGAGGCCTCGCGCCATGCAAACCTGTCCCGATTCCGATCACGCGCTCAGTCTGCGCCAGATACTCGACGGCGTCGAACTGTTCGGCGGCGACGATATCCGCATCACCGGCTGCAACTGCCGCTCGCAGTCGATCGAGCCGGGCGACCTCTTTGTGGCGATCTCGGGGACCGTCCGCGATGGACACGACCATGTTGCCGAGGCGGTTGCCCGCGGCTGCGCCGCCGTGGTGGCCGAACGGCCGATTTCCACCAGTGTGCCGGTCTGCTATGTCGCCGACAGCCGCGCGGCCTACGGCCGCATCTGCCAGGGACTGGCCGGGGATCCCAGCCGAAAACTGAAGGCGATTGGAATCACGGGGACCAACGGAAAGACCACAACCAGCTACCTGATCGCCAGTGTGCTCGGACATGCCGGCCGGCGGCCCGGTGTCCTGGGCACAATCGGATGTTTCGACGGCGTCGAGTTTGAGGAAACGTCGATGACCACGCCGCCGCCCGATCAACTGGCCCGCTGCCTGGGACGCATGGTCCGAAACGGTTGCACGCACGCCGTGATGGAAGTATCGAGCCACGCGCTGGATCAGTCGCGAGTGGCGGGCATGGTGTTTGACGCCGCCTGCGTCACGAACGTCCGTCGCGACCACCTCGACTATCATCGCTCGATCAACGATTACCGCATGGCTAAGTCGCGGCTGATGGATTACCTCGCGCCGGAGGGTTTCGCGGTGCTCAATGCCGACGACCCCACTTCCGTCGACTACCTGACGCGAATCGACGGGCCGGTATTGACCATTGGCGTGCGATCGGCGGCGGAGATCACCGGGACGCTGATCGAGCAGCACGTCAGCGAACAGACCTTTCTCCTCACGGCAGGCAGCGATGCGCTCCCCGTGCGGACGCGGATGATCGGGCTGCATCACGTTTACAATTGCCTCACCGCGGCGGCGGTGGGATTGGCGTACGGCATCGATCTGGCCACGGTGGCCCGAGGACTCGAAGCCGTCGAGCAGCTTCCCGGCAGACTCCAGCGAATCGAATGCGGGCAGCCGTTCAGTGTGTTCGTCGATTTCGCGCACACTCCCGACGCGCTGGCCGGGACGCTTCAAACGCTGCGCGAGGTCGTTTCCGGCAGGCTGATCTGCGTGTTCGGGGCCGGCGGCGATCGGGATCGGCACAAGCGGCCTTTGATGGGCAGGGAGGTCGAAAACGGCGCCGACCTAGCCATCGTCACCGACGATAATCCGCGGAACGAGGATCCAGAGGCGATCGTCACCGATATCCTTGCGGGGTTCCGTAGTCCGGCTGCGGCAGAGGTTGTCCCGGATCGGTCGCGGGCGATCGCACGGGCGCTCGAACTGGCCAGGCCGGGCGACGGTGTGCTCATCGCCGGCAAAGGACACGAACAACACCAGATTATCGGCAGCGGGCGTCATCACTTCGACGACGTGGAGGTGGCGCGGGAGTGGTTGTACGAGTGTACGTCAGGCTTTCCAGCCTGACCGTCGCGGAAAATCAGGCATGGTTCAAGAAACGGGGACTGGCTCCGAGCCAAATGGCTTCTGCCGGTGAAAAACACGATTGGGCGAGGTGCCTGTCCCCGTTTTTTGAACCATGCCGAAAGTCAGGCTGGAAAGCCTGAAGATAACAAAAATGCCAGGCTGGAAAGCCTGACGTACCGGTGCGGTTAATGCGATGGCGACCTTAGGGGATCTACAACTTGCGACTGGCGGCGCGTTCAAACCGGCGGAAGGTGTCGCTTGGGCCTCCGCGGCGACTCCGTTGGGCCGCGTTGTCAGCGACAGCCGCTGGATCGAACCCGGAGATGTCTTCTGGGCATTGGCCGGCACGAGATTCGACGGCGCCGACTTCATCGACGAAGCCTTCCGGCGCGGCGCCACCGGGGTTGTGTCGGCCCGAACGGCCGAAATCCCTCCCGATCGATGGTTGCTCTCCGTCGCCGACACACGGACCGCCCTGCAACAGTGGGCCGCCTGGTGGCGGCTGCAGTTCGCCGGAACGATGATCGCCGTCACCGGCAGCGTCGGTAAGACCACCACGCGCCAGATGATCCATACGGTGCTCGGCGCGCGATGGAAAGGGACGGCGAGTCCCAAGAACTACAACAATCAAGTCGGTGTGCCTCTGAGCATCCTGCAAATCGAGCCAAGCGACCAATATGCGGTTTTGGAACTGGGCGCCAGCCGAGCCGGCGAGATTGCCGCGCTGAGCAGGATCTGCCGGCCCACGATCGGCGTGATCACCAACATCGCCGACGCGCACTTGGGCGGCTTCGGCAGCCCGCGGGCGATTGCCGAGGCGAAAGCGGAGTTGCTCGGCGCGTTGCCGCTGGACGGTCATGCCGTTCTGGGCGACGACCCCTGGCTGCGGCGGATGGCCCGCAAATCGCGAGCGCCAATCACCTGGGTCGGCCGCGGCGCGGACTGCGACGTGACGGCCGGCGATATCCAGTGCGGGCGGGGCGAACTGCGGTTCCGTGTCGAAGCGGTGGAGTTCCGCGTGCCGGTCTGGGGACGACACCACCTGGCCGACGCGTTGCTGGCCGTGGCGGTGGGACAAGCGCTGGGCATGAGGCTCAACGAGATCTCCGCGGCACTGGAGCGTTTCGATCCGCTGCCGATGCGCTGCGAAGTGGTCGAGGCTCGCGGGGCCACGATCATCAACGATACCTACAACGCCAGTCCCGCGGCAATGAAGGCAGCGCTGGAATTGCTTCGAGATTTCGACGCGCCGGGACGGCGGATCGTCGTCTCGGGCGATATGGCGGAACTCGGCGATGAGGCAATCCGCCTGCACCGCCAGTTGGGCAACCAGATAGTGAGCCTCTGCGGCGCCGATCTGCTCATCGCTTGCGGCGAGTTCGCCCGCGACGTGGCGGCCGGCGCACGTGCGGCGGGAATGACGCCGACGCGGGCGATCCCCTGCCGCACGCCGGAAGAAACCCTGCCGTTCCTCGGCCAGGTGATCTTGCCCGGCGATGTCGTGCTGGTCAAGGGCTCGCGGGTGATGGGCATGGAACGATTAGTGGAAGCGATGCAGCGGTATCCGCAGCGTCGCACTGCCTGAGAAGGAGAAGGAACTAGCGTTTGAGCTTCACCGATCGCGACGAGATTGCGGGATCTCGATGCGGCCCTCCCTCCTGGGGCTGGAGCATAATCTTGCCGGAACATTGCGGCTACTGGGTCGGCCGCTTCGGCAAGTGCTTCTCGGTGGAGCTTGTGACTGAGCGCCGGGGCGGCACGTCCGTGCCGCCCCGGTGACTCAGGGATTTCTCTCTTGGGATTCCCCGCTTCTTCTTGCCGCTCACCGGGTAAAACGCATGCTCCTCTGGCTCCTCGCACGACTGGCCGAAGTCCCCGCCGGCCTGGCCTGGACCGAGCGAATGGGGGCACTGGAAAAGATCACCTTGCGGGCCTCGCTGGCGGCAGCGGCCGGCTTCGCGCTGGCGATGCTTCTCGGCCCGCGGTTGATCGAGTGGCTCCGCGGCCGATTCCGCGAATCGATCAAGAGCGACTCGATCCGTCTCCGTGAACTGCATCGATCCAAAGACGCCACGCCGACGATGGGCGGCTTGTTTATCGTGGCGGGACTGATCGGTAGCACCGTTCTCTTTACCGACTTGCGCTGTGCCTATGTTCACGCCGCCCTGGTTGCGACTATTGGGTTGGCCCTGGTGGGGGCGATCGACGATTGGACCAAGTTGCGAAGCGCGGGGCAGGGAATCTCGGCGCGCGCCAAACTGCTCGGCCAGATCGTCACGGCGACGGTGGCGACGGCGATCGTCTATGGGCAGCATTCCGCACTACCGCACTTGCTCGACTTTCGCCTCCCCTTGGCCGAAATCTCCTTTCCTCTCGGGTTCGCGTTCGTACCGTTGTCGGTTCTGGTGATCGTCGGCGCGTCGAACGCCGTCAATCTCGCCGACGGACTGGACGGGTTGGCCGGCGGCTGCCTGTTGTTCGCCACGGCGGGGATGATGGTAGTAGCCTATACGGCTGGTCATGCCGAACTGGCTGCCTACCTCGATCTGCCCAACATTCCCGGCAGCGGTGAAATGGCCGTTTTGGCGGGCGGCATGATGGGCGCCGTGCTGGGGTTTCTTTGGTTCAACTGCCATCCGGCCCAAGTCTTCATGGGCGACACCGGCTCGCTCCCTCTGGGCGGATTGCTGGGCCTATTGGCGGTGGTCACGCGGCAGGAATTGCTTCTAGTGCTCATTGGCGGTGTGTTCGTGGCCGAGGCAGTTAGTGTGATGATCCAGGTCAGCGTCTACAAGTGGCGGCGACGACGGATCTTCCTCTGTGCGCCGCTGCACCATCACTTCCAGTTTCTGGGCTGGCCCGAGTCGCGAATTGTCGTTCGCTTTTGGATTGCATCGGCGCTCTGTGCCCTGGTCGGACTAGCGAGCCTGAAATGGAACATCCACGAGACCCCTTCGGGCGGACCGAGCACGCTCGCTTCAACGGCGCGAGCCGTGACGATGACCAACCCCACTTCGTCTTTGCCGGTGGCGGAACCGGCGGACATCTCTTTCCGGGCCTCGCGGTCGCCGAGGCGCTGATCGGCGCCGCGGCCGATGTGAAAATCACCTTTGCCGGCACCGGCAAGGACTTCGAGCGGCGGCACGTCCAGGCGGCGGGTTTCCAGTACCAGGCGATCTCCTGCCGCCCGCTCCCACGGGGACCGCTGGGTGTGCCGCGGTTCCTGGCCGACAACCTGCTGGGCTACTGGAAGGCCTCGGCATTTCTGCGACGTCAGCGGGTGGCGTGTGTCGTTGGACTGGGCGGCTACGCCAGTGTGCCGATGGCCCGTGCGGCCGTCCGGCAAGGCATCGCGTTGGTGCTCTTGGAGCAAAACGCCACGGCGGGACGTGCCACGCGGTGGCTCGCCCCGGCGGCGGACGCAGTATGTTTGGCCCTCAAGGAGGCCCGCAACGATCTGCCGGCGCAGTGTGCCATCCGTGTCGTCGGCAATCCGGTGCGGATAGGTTTTGGGGAGTTCCACCGAAAGGGCCACCCCAAGCGGATGCGCCAACTGCTCATCCTGGGCGGCAGCAGCGGTGCCCGTTCGCTGAACGAAAGTGTTCCCCGCGCACTCGCCCGTCTCGGCCCCCGCCTCGGCGGCTGGCGGATTTTGCACCAATCGGGACCGAACGACCTGGAACCGGTTCGGGCTCTCTACGCCACGCTTGAACTCGAAGCAACCGTGACGCCGTTTGTCGCGGATATGCCGGCCACACTCGCCGACACCGACCTGGCCGTCTCTCGCGCCGGGGGAACGACGCTGGCCGAGTTGTCTGTCTCCGGCGTTCCCGCAGTGCTAGTGCCGTATCCGCACGCCGCCGACGACCATCAAGGGAAGAACGCCGCGGTGTGGACCGCCGCAGGCGGATGTATCGCAATCGACCAGCGCGACCCATCGGGAGACTTCTGTGATCGCCTCGCGGCGGCCCTTGGCCCATTGCTGCGAGACGGGAAATCGCTGGCCGCCATGGCGGGCCGGATGCGAAAGCTCGCCCGTCCCTCCGCGGCGCGCGACATTGCCGAGATGGTTTTGAATCGAAGTGGTCTGGCGAAAGTGGGTGCTTGGTAGATCCCGCTTGCCGAGCGGGATCTTTCGCACATCTCGCCTGCCGCGCCAGACTTTTCGCAGATCCCGTTTGCCGAGCGGGAGCTTGCCGCAGAGATCCCGCTCGGCAAGCGGGATCTACTGATCGCGACTTTTCTCCGCGGAGTGTTGCACGAAATTGCGCCGCTTGCAGCGAAATCGCACACGTGTGATTCTCGTCGCCGGGAGACTCCGACGACGTTCTCACGCTGCACCACATCGTCGCAAGTCGTTTTCTAACAGTGTCTTACAAGAATCGATCCAGGAGGGCGCCGAGGTGCAGCCATCAATGGCACAGGATATGCCATAGAAGAGAGCCGAGGCAACGATAGCCTCACCAACCGAAGCTGGCCCGTGGGGCCCCTGACGAATGTTAGTCGGGTGGTTAACTTGCCCTTGCCACCCGATTAGGTCGCTGTGGATGCGACTCGTCAGAGGCCCCCTTTTTTTGCGCCCGCCCGCCTAAATGTCAGACGACCGCGTACGTCGTTTAACCGCAGGGCCAACGGCCCGCGCGAGCGGCTGCAATCGGAGTCGGCCTTGGCCATCGCGCGCGGGCCGTTGGCCCTGCGGTTAAACGACGTCCATGTCTCCCGATGATATTTATCGGCCGAACGTGATCCGAAGGCTCGTCTCGGCGCGGTCGGGACGAAACTCGACCAGGTCGCCCTGGGAATCGATCTTTGTCTCGGCGCGATCGGTTTCCACGCCGGCTATCCGCAACGCTTGCGGATGGACCGCCCGGAACCGAACGGTGGGGTAGTGGTCGCCGGCGAACTCGACCCGTGCCGCCAGCGATGAGCCATCGCTCGAGGGGGTCACTCGAAAGCCGACCTCTCCCCAGCGGGTTGGAACGGCGCGGACCGACAGGCCACTGCCGAACCACGCCCGCGGCACCGCCCGGCAAAGCCAGAGGACGTCTTCATCAGGTTCCTCAAAGACGAGCATCCATCGTGTCATCAGCGGAATGGTCAATTGCGAGGGGACACAGTAGTCGGCCATTTGGCGGCGGCCGCCGTAGCCGCGAATGGCAACCTGCTCGTAGGCCGTGAAGGTGCCGGGCATCTGGTGGTGGGCCAGGTGCCCGAAGAATCCAAGTTGGAAGTGCCGAACGCGATCGTGGGCCAGGATCGACCAGGCATAGTGGTAATAGGGCCAGTCGTCGAGGTGCCCGGCGAAACGGGTCGTTCCCAGCAACTCGCCGCCGTGACTGACCCGGTATCGGATCATCGACTGCTCCAGGTCGGACGGCAGGCATCGCGCCGAGAGGGTTTCGAGCCAGTAGCGGTAGTTGGTGTAAGAGGCCAGCGAGTTTTCCGTCATGCCGGCCAGCGGCTGATCCATTCCGGCAATGGGCGGCAGAAACGGGCCGGATTCGGTCTCGAGGAGCGAGCGTTTCGCACTGCGAACGATGTCCGACCGCAGTGCCTCGCACTCGGTCAGCAGCGATTCGCCGGCGGAGAGCAACTGGGGCTGTTGCCGTTTCCGGCCGATTTCCGCCTCGAGTCGGCCGATCTCGCGCAACCCACGCCAGCACCAAGCGCTGCCGGAGAAGTAATACTCGGTCTGTTCGCGAGTGTCGGCCTCCGGTGAGCCGTACAAGAGGCCGTGCGTAATCGCTTCCGCAGGTTGCTTCCGGCTCTCGGCTCGTAGTCGAAGTAGATAGTCGACGATCCGACGGATGGCAGCTCGCTGCCGGTCGAACCATGCTTCGTCGTTGGCCAGACGCACGTAGGCGGCCGTCAGGTCGAGCAGTTGCCCATACTCCGACACGGCGGGGCCGTAGTAGCGGAAAGTGCCGTCTTCCTTGATGAAATGATCGAAGTAGTAGTCCAATCGCTGCTTCGTTTCCTGGCAAAAGCCCCATTGGAGCAGGCAGGTGTTGAGGCTGAGCGTGGTCGGCGGAAACCCGTCGTGCCGTTGGGCCCAGTAGTGGCCGACGCCGTACTTGGGATGCAGGCCGACGCAGCCGCTCAACGCGCGGGCGATCGCCGCTCGGCAAGCGTCTGGCACGCGGCGGTCGGCAATTTCGATCCGCATCCCGCTTTGAAACCGCTCGTCCCACGACTGCTTCAGCCGCAGCAGCGCCCCGTAGTAGTCGCGGCCGTCGGGCAGTTCCTCCAACGGCTCCAGTCGGAAAAACCGCGGCTTTCCATCGGTCCGATGGAAGCGAAGGAAGACCGCCGACGACTCGCCCGGCTCCATCAGCGCCGACAATTCCCATCCGAGTCCGGCCTCCACGTCGAAATACCCGTAGTCGACGGCGGGGAGATAGCTGCCCAATAGCCCTCGCTTCGCGCGCCGTGGGTGTGCCGGCAAGAGTTCCGCCGGCAGCAGCGGCCCGGGATCGAAGCACACATCGCGCGAGACCACCGGCGGGCCGCCGCTGTCCGGCTGGCGACAGATCGTCCCGTCGGGCTGCACGAAGTACTTCCGCGGTGATTGCGGCGAGCCAAGGAACGTGTACGTGTCGAGCGGGGCAAGGTATCCCGCCTCGTCCTCATAGTTCGGGTCTTGGGTTTTTGCCAACACTTTCTCGCCAAGCATGTCATGTTTCGCGGCCATTAGCGAGGCAAAATAATCCCTGGGAAAACGCACCCAGGGCTGTTCGAGCGACGGCAGACGCCCAACCGCTTTGCGAATCTCCGCAACGGTCCGGTTCTTCGCCAGGTAAACGAGGATTCCCCAACGCTCGAAACGACGCTCGAGGACAATGATCGGCTCGGGCAGTTCAAGCCGCGCGGCCACGTGCCAACCGTGGAAGTCGTCACCGATCGTCACGCCCGCGGTGGTCGCGCCGCCGGGCAGGCTCAACTCGGCGCCATCGGAGTTGAACTGTAAGGCAACGGGGATCTTCAGGGCGGATCGCTCGGCCGGTTCTTCGCTCGGGTAATACCAATCGTCGACCCGAGCGACGAAGTCTTCCAGGGCAAGGTTGTCGTCGACCCAATCGGGGCCCGACCGGTCAGCGCCGCTGCGAAGGGCCGGTTGCGGATACGTCTCGATCTGACTGCGTAGATTCGGCGGACGGAACGATTCGCCGGCCAGGAAGAACCCGTCGAGATTCGTATTGTTGCGGTCCGCCAAGGCGACGAGTTTCAACTCGTGCCAACCTTTGCCAAGCGGGCCGATCGGAACGGTGCGGTACTGCCACTCATCGTCGCGACGGTGGCCCCATCCGCCGGTGCCGGGAAAGGTCAGGCGTTCGGCCGCACGTTTGCCGTCCACGATCAGGTCGAACGTGGAATCGCTCGCCGGCAGTCGCGCGTAGCGGAGCGAGGCGACCGCGTCGTCGAGATCGTGGTTCAGGCAAAAACGATAGGCGACCGAGTCGTTGCGATCGCCGCCCCACTCGGAACCGAGGCATTCTCCGCGTGAAGCGTACGGCGGGCGGTCAGGTCCAACCGACCCGACTTGCGCGTGCCACGCTTCGCCTTCAATCCAGCCGGCTTGCTGGTCGGTGCGATTGTCCGATGGCGCACTGACAACGGCGGCGATGAGCAGGGCGATCATGATCCAGTTCCTTTCCTCGGCGGACCAACTTGATGGTCCGTTGAAAAGGGGACAGGCACCGAGCGGGAGGCGTTTTCTCGACAATTCCGGCCCATATCACGCTCGGAGCCAGTCCCCTTTTCAACTACGTTTACAGTTTGAGGTGTTAGTGTTTGGTCGCAGACTGAACCGGGTCGACAATCCCTTCTTCCCAGCAGTCGGGATAAATCAGGTTGGCCAGTTCGTGGAAGGTGCTCCCATCACTGGTCGGGTTCTCCAACAGCCGTTGCATCTCCGAGCGGATCCGGGACAGGCAATCGTCGTAGGTCTCGCCGTGGATGCCGGCCCAGGTGGTCACCCGAATCCGGCCGTCGGCGAGCAGACGCCAGTGGTCCAAGTTTGCGCCGGCGGAGCCGCGAATGCATAGTTCGTCCACAATCCGCTCGCGGGCGAGCGTTTCCGCGTCGACGTACATCCAGTTGGCCAGCACCGGGTCGGCGATCCGGGGGTCGGTCGTCACGGCCAGCTTCTTGCCGGCGGCAGCCGTTACCCCCTTCACCTCGCGGAGAAACTGCGTAAGGAAGTCGCCCTTGATCTGTACGAATCGGATCTCGTCGAGACTATCCGGCTCGGCGCGGCGAGGATCCTTGCCGTATCGGCGGACGTACTCCTCCACGACGGGCTCATTGAATCCGTACCCCCGCGCGCCCTCGTTGCCGCCGCCGGCATTGCGGCCCGGCCAGGGAGAATGGGAACGGTCGGAGAGCAAGATGCCGTCGATGTCGTAACCGACCAGTTCCTTCATCTGCTCGAGTCGATACTTTCGGACTTCCGGATACGCGTAGCAGGGAACGCCGCTGATATGTTTCGTCCCATCCTTGCTCACCCAGGTGAACTCCGGATGCCGCTGAAAGAACTCGGTCGGCGGGGCATAGTAGAGGCTGTCGTAAACGGTCACCCACGCGTAAATTCTCAAGCCGTGCTTCCTAGCGTACTTCGCGCAGCAGGCCAGCGGATCGATCGATCGCATCACCTCGCCCATCCGGCGGTGTAGCGACGGGATGTTGACACAGCCCGTGTCGAGACCCTCGACAGTGTATTTCTCGAAGACGTTTTCCAACGCCGGCGTCATGACTTTCGTGGGATAGCAAACGGCTCCACACACGGAAACGCGAAAGAAAACCCGGTCGAACCCGTAGTGGGCGCACATCGCCATCAGCCGATCCATCTCGGCCTCGGAGTTGGGGATGTCCCAACAATCGGTCCCGATGCAGATGTCGAAGAAGTCGAGGTTGATCGACAATTCCTTGCCGGTGATCTCGCCGACCGACTTGCCCAGTGCCTTCGGCAAACCGGCCGCGGCGGCAGGCGGCGGGCCGAGAGAAACCAGCGGGCCGTCAGCGAACCGAGCACCGGGTTCGATCACCAATTCATCCATTACCCCGCGCATCCACGAATGGCCCTGCTCGCTGCCGATCCAGAACACCTCGCCCAACTTTTCGGGGAACTGATGTCCGCGGGCTTCGGCCACCTTCTCGCCGTCGATCCACATCTGGGCAAGCCCGCGCGACTTGTCGGCCGTGCAGAGGAAGCGGTGCCACTTGCCTCCTTCCAACGCCATCGGTTCCGTCGCCATGGCGAACCAGTTGCCTGCGAAGTTGTTCCCCTTGGCATTCCCCTGCCCGTCGGCGAAGAAGAAGACGAATTGATTGGTCCCGTCGCGCTTGAGAATCCCGATCCGATTCTTCAGGTCCGGCGTCTCGTGATAAAAGTACACGAGCCGCTTGAAGTAATACTGTTCCAGCGGCTTCTCGTGGCGAACCCGGAAGGAAATGCTGAACGACTCGGGGTTGAAGCCCCGGGTCGGATAGGCGAGCACCGCCGGCCGCTCGATCCGCGCAGCCTGGCCTTCGTGTCCCGCGACAAACGCGACTCCCTCGGATTGCACGGGAGCAATCCCCGATTCACTCTGCAATCGGCCGTCGAAATTCCAACGCAGCGAGGCATCCCCTTCCGCGGCGGAGCAAACGCAAGCGGCGGCGCCCCACACCGAGGCCGCCAGACCGATCGCGGCAAACCATCTCGTCATCGTTCGGGTTCCTTGTTCATGTAGACGCGAAACATCCAGGCGTGTGCGGCGTAGTCGTGGCGGCGACTCCACGCGCGGCCTCGCGGTCCGGCGCCGTTTTTCATCATTCGCCAAACGTACGACCCTTGCGGAGAAACAGCGTCCGGCAAGTGGATCCAATATGTGCAGTCCTTTCGGATTTGTACCGGCTGCGCAAAGCGGGCGCTCGCCCAGCGGTATGCCGGCTCATGGCCGAAATCGGCCGCAGGAATCTCCGCCTTGGCCAGAACCGTGTCGCCCGGTCGGCCGCCATCGTCCTGCCGGATCTCAACGACCAAATCCGGCGGCAACGGCCCCTGGCAGCCGCGCAGCGCGGCAAAGATCTCGACCAGGGGACACTCCCCATCTCGCGATGGCACGAAGCTCTGAGCCACCCCATGCACCGTGGCCTGATCCGTCGCAGCCTCGCCACGCGTCTGGCTTTCGAGGACCAGTTCCCCGGCCGCAATCGCCTGCTCCAGCGTCACCGCATTTTGTTGAGCGCGGCGGTAGCCGGTCAGCGTGTCGGCAGCCACGCGGCAGGCCAATTCCGCGGGGACGTCCACCATCCAGAGGCACTCGCTGGTCCGGTTCTGCACCGCCGCGAGCACACTGCGGCTGACCATACCCGCCATCCGCTCGGGCTCAATGGCGCGGCCGTCCAAAGCCGTTCCGACGCGAAGCGGACCCTGCCGCAGCAGCCGCAACCGATGGAAGTTCGCTCCTTCCGCTCCAGAGAGACAGACGACGTCAGCGGTGCCGTCGCGGATGAGATCCTTGACGGGCACGAATTGCTCTCGGGCATTTTCCGGGTCGATCTCGGATACATCGACCACGATGACGAGCCTCCTCAGGTCGCCAAGGCGATCCTTTACCTGTCGGATGATTTCCGCCTGCTGCCGGCCCTGATTCATCAGGGCGAGCTGCGCCTTCAGATCTCCAGGCGGAGCCGGCTCTCCCACGGGATTCGGCATCACCAAAGCCAGTCCTTCGATCGGCATCGGCCCCACCAGGCCGGCAACGTTTAACGCATCGGCGGCTGATTCATGACATTCGACCCAGAGCGTTAGGTCTTGCCGGCTTGCGGCTTCCACTGCGGCTCTGATCCGTTGCGCAAGATCCGGGCAGTCCGAGTCGGCCCGGATTGCCACGGCGGCGACGCCCGCATCGCGAAGCGACTGCCACACCCCGGCGGAAGATTCCGCTGGAAATGGAACGACCATATCCAACTTGCGTTCTTCACCTTGTGCCCCGGCTGCCGCCAACAGTATCGCACCGATGACGATGAGAAGACGCATAAACGATCTCTCCTCCAGTGTCTTTTAACAGGCTCCACCGGCACTCTAACAAACCCCGCGGGATATGGAAAGAGGCGGACCGCTCGGGACGCCCACGGATAGAGACACACGGATGAGAGACGTGATGGTGGCGGCCGACCGGCATGGAGGATATAACGAAGCAACCATGCCCAAACTCCCGTACATCGCCGGCAGGAGATCGAACCATGTTGCCACCCTGGTTGGACAACGCGGCTTTCATCGTGCTGTGTATCCTTCTAGCGCCCCATCTGCTGGCGCCGTTTCTGATCGGGTGTACGCTTCGATTTCGGACACCCGCGGAGGTGGTTCCCATTGATCCTCGGCGGGAACCACTGCCGGATTCGGTCCGGCAGTACTTCGATCAGGCGTATCATGCGCTGACCGACGCAGGCTTTGAGTTGGTGGGCGTGATGGCCCTGCCGTCGCTTCTGCCGAATGTCCAGTCGCTGCTGGCGCTCTACGCCAACCGAGCCGCCTGCGACATGGCGATGTCGACGTTCATCGTTGCCGAAGGCGGGCGGATGCAGGCCAGGTACGTCGAATTCGTGACGCGATTCAGCGACGGAGTCGTCGTGCAGACCAACAATTCGAACCAGTTAGGCTCATTTAAGCCGCTGCCCGGGCAGCATACGCTGCAGTTCTGGGACGTCCAGGATTTTGCCTACTTGTACCAACTTCACCGACTGGCGGTGGACAGGTTCCGCCGTTCGGGACAGCCAGTCTTTCGCCTGGACTCGGAGTTCGGCGGAGATGCGGCCGAATTCGTGAGTCGGGTGGCTTTGGAGGAGAGTTTCGAGGAGCAGATCGGCACCGGATATCTGGTTCGCACCGCCAACGGATACCGGCCATCGGTGAAGGGCGCCTGGCTCATGTCGTGGCAGGAACTGTGGCCCTGGAAGGCCGTGCGGCGATGGCAGACCGGTCGTCGGGCCCGACAGTTTCTTCGCGAAGAGCGACCCACGCAAAAAATGCCAGCCTAACTCCCGTGAGGGGATGGACTCGTCGCTTGATCCTGGTGAAATCGTCGGCTGCTTCTCGGTGTCGTCCGACTCGACTCTCTCTTCGGCTCCCACGGGCGAAACGGCCGCGCGGCGGACCAAGCGATTCGCGTGAGATTCTCCTGACATGGGGGAGGTGCGACGATGTCCGTCATTGCGCAATGCGGTTCCTGCCAGAAGAGGTTCAAGGCCGAAGAAAAGCTAGCGGGCAAAAACGTCAAGTGCCCGCAGTGTGGCGGGGTCACCAGGATGTCCTTTCCGGCCTGGCCGCCGCCGCCATGGCGTTCTTGGGAATTTGGGCCGCCAACGCCATGATGCTGGCATCGGTCTTCGCCAATCCCGAGAAGTTCTTCGATGTTGAGGTGAACGAAGTGGCGGTCGAGCAGCCGATGGACAACGCAACGGACGCTGAAGCCGAGCAGGCCGAAGAAGAAATCGCGGACGAGGAAACCGCCGAAGGGGAGATGGCCGAAGAGGAGATGGCGGAGGATATCCAATTTGACGAGGACATTCCGGCCGGAGCCAGGACGGCTGTTCTCGGAATCGCGCTGGTGATAGGCTCCTTCATCATGTGCTTCGCTGGGATCTTTAAAATCATCTGTTTGATCCTGGCGCTGTCCAGTGCCTATAAGATCGGGAGCAACGGCGGGTTTGGAAGCTGAGCCGGGCCGACCGTGTCCGAATGCGAGTTTATCTTGCTTGGCCAAAATTGCCCGACCTGCTGCTTCCGTTCCATTCCGAAGCTCCCTTGCTCCGCCTCCCATCGATCAACGGCCCTTTGGCCGAAAGCCTCCAATCACCGTAGCCTGCGGAAACTCTCTCGTCGTTATACACAAGTCGTCATTGGCATCGAATGTACCGCGAAGCGGTTGAACAACGCAGCCCAGGGTAGCCGCGGAGCGGCCACCCTGGGGTGGCTCTCATGAAATGGGTCGATCGTATCAAGACGATCGAAGAATTCGGTTGTGTTTTGATTCGACACGGAGCAAAGCACGATTGGTATCGCAACCCCAACACAGGGGTCTCGCAGCCTGTTCCGCGTCATCGAGAGATCAAGGAAAGCTTTGCCAGACACGTTATTCGCATGCTTCGGAACGATGAAGGCCGACGCGGCGTTTGAAAGCAAGGTGACCACCGAACCAAGCGTTCATCCGGCGGTTGCTCGGCGAGACTCCGCGGCTGAGTTGAATCGTGACGTTCGCCCAAACCGCGTCGGTCTGCCCCACCGAGGCATCCAAGCGGAATCTGCTTGCGCGCGGAGGTCACATCGGCCGAAGCAGCAATGGCGCACGGGCTGGCCAAGTCATAGAACGTCGGCTTCTCGAAACGCGCCGAGGGGCGATCACCCGGTATCTATCGGCTGTCCGAGAACCCCAAGACCGGGCAGAGATAGGCTCGACCGGTTCACTGCTCACGCCCACGCCGCCGCCGACCTTGGTCGGTGGAAGCGCCGATTGGCAGCTAGCAGCCGTCCGCCCCGCTGCACCACCCACGCCGCCGCCGACCTTGGTCGGTGGAAGCGCCGATTGGCAGCTAGCAGCCGTTCGACCCGCTGCACCACCCACGCCGCCGCCGACCTTGGTCGGTGGAAGCGACGATTGGCAGCTAGCAGCCGTCCGCCCCGCTGCACCACCCACGCCGCCGCCGACCTTGGTCGGTGGAAGCGACGATTGCCGGCTACGACCTCGCCGTCCCCGCGACGTGGCCTTTCTGGTGATCCACGCCACGCGTTGCCCCGCGCGCATTCTCCAACCGGCCCGCTGTGCGGAACCGCGAGAATCTCCTCTGCATCGCGCCGAACGATACGCACGCCGTTCGAGACAGCCCGCGACGGTCCGCTGAAGTAAGCCAGCGCGGATGAGAAAAAAGGCTCCTCCGAACAAGAGCCTATCACAAAACTGCTGGGGACTGGCTCATTTTGCGGAGTCTTCGGAGCAAAATGTGCCTGTCCCCTTCTTCCGACGCGGTTTTGGGATAGGCTC
>JAAYEH010000673.1 GCA_012728855.1 Rhodopirellula sp.
CGACCCCTTCGGGCTTGCCCGATGGTGAGCAGGATTGAAGGCTAGCGGTGGCGGCGGCGCTCCTTAGCTGTCAATCCTTCCTCACCATCGAGCAGAGCTCGAAGGGGTCGGCTTGGTGCGAAGAACGTTCTGGGTGTTGATCGAATCGGCAGATTTTCGGGAAAGGCCAGACTATGGCGATCTCTCCTTTGTATCAGGCAGCCGACCTGAAACTTGCCTATCAGCTTCGCTATTCGTGGACCGGCTGGACACGCGAACCGACTCGCGTGGATTCGGCTCTTCTCGAAAAGCTCAAGCCGCTCTGGGAGCAGGACGGGCTGCGGCTGCTGGAACATCGCTCGTCGGCCGAGTACGTCCAGTTGGCGTTCAGCACCACTCCGGATATCTCGCCTGTGCTGCTGGCCAGCCGAGCCAAAGGACGGCTTCAGCACGCGCTGAGAGCGGAGGGCGACTTTGCCGGGTTCAGCCGCATGGTGTCGGTGCGATCGGTCGGCGAGAACACGCGCCGTCAGGTCGAGCAGTACATCGCAAGCCAGGTAGCACACGGGCAGTATGTCGATGCCCGCTTTCGAGAGGAACTCGCGGGGTTTACCGTACGTTGTCCGGAGGTCGACTTGTCGCGGCCGAGCGAATCGTCGCACGGACGGTACTGGTACAACCTGCATCTGGTGCTGGTCGCTGCGGAACGATGCCGGACTGCGGACGGGCGTCGGCTTGCGAAGATCCGCGACGGCTGCTTCCGGATCGCGGAGAAAAGGAACCATGCCATTTCCGCGCTTTCCGTGATGCCGGACCACGTTCATCTCGCGATGCGTGGAGACTTCAGAGCCTCGCCCGTTGAGATCGGACTCGGCTTCTTGAACAATCTCGCCTACCTTTTGGGGCAAGCCCGCAACTGGACGAACGGGTTCTATGCAGGGACATTCAGCGAATACGACATGGGGGCAATCCGCACTGGGGCCGACGAGGAGTAAGCCATGAAACAGCATCTGAACACACTTTTCGTGACAACCGAAAGGAGCTATCTGGCGAAGGACGGGCAGGCGGTGGCGGTCCGCGTGGATCGCAAGACGCGGCTGCGCGTGCCGCTGCACAACCTGGACGGCGTGGTCTGCTTCGGGCGCGTGGGATTCAGCCCGGCGGTGGCTGCCGCCTGCGCCGAGGCCGGCGTGCGGCTGTCGCTGATGAGCGACCATGGGCGATTTCGTGCGGCGGTGGTAGGGTTCACGGGCGGCAATGTGTTGTTGCGGCGGCAACAGTACCGGGTGGCCGACGACCCTCAAGCTTCGGCCGCCATCGCCAGCAATATCATCGCCGGGAAGATCGCCAACGCCCGCGGCGTGCTTCTTCGCGGCGCTCGCGACACGTCGGACGAATCGGCGAAGACGGCGCTCGCGGCCACGGCGAGACGAATGGCGAATGACGCACGGACCGTGGCGGCCTGCGAGGCTCTCGATCAGTTGCGCGGCATTGAAGGCGATTCGGCCCACAGCTACTTCCAGGTGTTCGATCGACTGATCGGCGTGTCCGACGAGCGATTCTCGTTCCGCGGCCGGACGCGCCGCCCGCCCACCGACCCGGTCAATTCGCTCTTGTCGTTCCTCTACAGCCTGCTGACGCACGACGCCCGCTCGGCGTGCGAGGCGGCCGGGTTGGATGCGGCTGTGGGGTTTCTTCACCGCGACCGTCCCGGGCGGCCCGGGTTGGCGTTGGATTTGATGGAGGAATTCCGGCCGCTGCTGGCGGACCGGCTGGCGCTATCGCTGATCAATCGGCGGCAGGTGGCGGGCAGTGGATTCGCGACCACGGCCTCGGGTGCCGTCGTCATGGACGACGCCACGCGCAAGACGGTGCTGGTGGCGTATCAGAAGCGGAAGCAGGCGACCATCGAGCACGCGTACCTGGGAGAGAAGACGACGGCGGGACTGCTATTGCACCTGCAAGCGCGGTTGCTGGCGCGCCATCTTCGCGGCGATCTCGACGCCTACCCTCCCTTCTTGTGGCGTTGAACCGCCTTGACAGTATCCGCAACGCAGGAGGTCTGACGATGTATGTCCTGGTGACCTACGACGTGAACACCGAGACGCCCGAAGGACGACGGCGTCTGCGTCATACGGCAAAAGCCTGCCTGGACTACGGTCAGCGGGTGCAGAAATCGGTATTCGAGTTGAAGGTGGATCCGGCGCAGTGGGCCGAATGCAAACAGCGTCTGCTGGAAATCATCAACCGCGACACGGACAGCCTGCGATTCTACTATCTCGGCTCGAACTGGCATCGCCGCGTGGAGCACCAGGGGGCCAATCCAGGGCTGGACATCGATGGGCCTCTGATCGCTTGAAAGGCCCGCGAACCGGAATCGCCCGCCGCAAAGCCGTGAGGTTCGCGATCGACGCAATTCTTTGCTGTTGAGGCACTTCGGACGACTGGCCGTTCTAGTGAGCCGACGATGGCAACGTCCGTTGCATCGGTTCGCGATTCGGAGGCATTTGGCTCTTGGTACGAAAGGGGTTGTGTGTCGGCGGTCGCCCGCACGCGTGCGGGCGTGGATTGAAACAGGTGTGGAGCGGTGTAACGGGCTCGCCGTATCGTGTCGCCCGCACGCGTGCGGGCGTGGATTGAAACACGAAGTTGCTTGGCGCGGGCTCGCATCGATTCCGAGTCGCCCGCACGCGTGCGGGCGTGGATTGAAACA
>JAAYEH010000674.1 GCA_012728855.1 Rhodopirellula sp.
GCCATCGTTTGTCCTCCCGGAGTGCCTTGATCCCAAACGCCATCCACCGGGAGGTATACTAAATGATGCGCGAGGGCGCAACTCTGTCTATGTTGCCAAGATTACGCAGAGTGCGCGCTGGCCCTGGTGGGCCAGGTCGACGAATTCCCGATCGTCGATCTTCTGCAACTGCCGCTCGACCTGGAGGAGCAACGGAAAATGAGGCTCCCAGAGCAGGTTGTCCCCAACCGGGACGTGCTGAAACTGCAGGAACGCCGTGCGGGTGTGCTGCGCCTGGATGAACGTGTCCAGCGCCGGATGAACGAGATACACCGGCGAGTCGGGTAGCGCCGCGGCCCATTGCGTCAACGGATCGTGCGGTCTGCGGAACCGCTGGATGGCATGTCCCGTTTCCGGGTCGGGCTGGACCACTCCCAGCAACCCGGCGAGGTAGAGGTCGCGAAACGGATGGAAAATCGCGCTGGAGTCCTCCCCGAAATGCTCGAGCGTTCCCGGTTCCAGTCCGTTGAATTCTTCGCAGACGCGGATGGCGTCCCCTTTCTCCAGGATATTGCTGGGGATGGCGGCGAGAAATCGCAGCCGCGCCTCCCGGTCGTCCAGGCAATTGAGAAACACCCGGACCTCGTCGAAGATGTTGGACACGACGACGGTGGCGCTGGTCTGCTGCACGATTTCACGCAGCCGTTTCTCGCTCAGCGACGAACGTTTCGACGAGATCTCTGAGGCGATCGCCACCAGGTCGCGAGGCCGTCCGCACGTGTGCCGCCGCACGTAACGGAAACTGTCTTCCGGCGCAGGGCGCCGGCCGTGCCGAACCACGTTCAACCCGAGAAAGTCGGCAAACGAACGGCAGCCCTCATAGCAGCGGGCCAACCGGTCCAAAAGCGACTGCAGTTCTTCCTCCGAATAATTCAGCGTCGTCGTTGCCCCGAACAGATTGGACTTGATGTCGGACTGATAATTGCTGAACGCCTCTTGGCGAATCGATGCGAAAACCTTCAGGTGGCTGTTGGCGTTCATGGTCTCCCAGGCCGCCTCGATCAGCCCGGCCTGAATCGCGATCCAGGCGTCGCGCGCCAGATGCCGGATGGCCTGGTCAACCTTGTCGATGAAGAAACAGACCCCTCCGTGAATCTGCCGCATCTTCTGGTCCAGGAAAGTCTCCGTGCCGTCGATTAACCGGTTCAACTCGCTGACGCGCAGCGCCGTGAGCTCTTTGAAGACGACGGTCGGCTGGATCTTCGCGCCGGCGAGCCACCGTCGAATACGGTCCGGAAACGGCTGGCATTCCACCGCATCGCTCGGGTCGATCACGGACGGGTGGTGGGAGATCGCCGAAATGCGAAACGCCGCACTCCAGAGGCGCTTGGTGTTGGAGAGATCCGCCAGTGGGCTCTCGTACCGGACGGAGAGCGTCCGCATTTCGCTCATGAAATCGAGGTAGGGTCGGCCTTCGGGAACCAGGGTCACCGCTTGGCCCGCCGACGCGCTGGAGCGGGTCAGCAACTGCCGCTTGCAAGTCAACAGCAAGGTTTTGCCGAACCCCTTGGTGGCCGAGATGAAATGCCGATGTCGGCTATTCAGAAAATCGTCGATGGCGCCGTTTCGGAACAAGATGCTCTCCAGGTCGAGCATGTCGATCTGGTTGGCGTCGGTCGCCCAGATCGGACCGCTGCACCGGCGTGGCGATTCGGCCGGCGCGGCCACCAAGGTGCGGCTTGCCGCGATACCGAGCGTTTCTGCCGATGCGGCGATTCGATCGGTAATCTCGCGCAACGGTTCGCTGCGGCGGTATTCGATCGTCGGCGAGGTTCCCAGCGTGCTGCGCCAGGGAGGTGCGAGATGTTCGAATTCCTCCCGGGAAACGTCGACCAACAGGGGCAGCATCGGACAGCCGATCTTGTCTGCGTGCTCGATCTCGCGTTCGATGTCACTCGAACGCATCGCCGGCCGGGAGAGCAGAAGCACCACGGCCTGCGACCGCTCGATGGCCGCATGGGACTGGCGGGAGAAGGGGAGCCCCGCGATCGCGTCGCGCCCGTAGAACCAGCATGCGTATCCACGGCTGTCCAGATCGCTGCTGAGTTGCCTCGCCAGTAGCGACTCTTCCGCCACGTGGGCGATGTAGAAGCCAATGCGGTTCTCCGCCGGAGTCGGCACCACGTGCCGCCGCGGCTGCCCGGCGATCCCGCAGCCAAGCTCTTGCGCGAATTCCCGGCAGGTGGCATAGCGGCCGTTGGGATGCTTACACAGCGCCCGCAAGATGGCCTGCTCGACAGATTCCGGCAAATCCGGAACAAGCTCCCGCGGCCGCGGCGGCGGCTCTTCGGCCTGTTTTCTCAACAGGGCACTCAGATCGGCATCGACAAACGCCCTGCGGCCGGTCAACATTTCAAACACGATCAGCCCCAGTGCGTACTGGTCCGATCTGGCGTCGGTCGGCCGGCAATCCGCCTGTTCGGGCGACGAATACGCGGGCGTGCCGCAGTACATGCTCGATTCGAGATCGCCCCGAATGTCCAGAGCAATTCCCAAATCCAGGATCTTGCACTCGCCTGCCTTGGTCAGGCAGATGTTTTCCGGCTTCAGGTCGCGATGCACAACACGATGGGCGTGGGCGAAGTCGAGCGCAGCCGCCAGGTCGCCGACGATCGGAAGCGTCTCGTCCAACGAGATCCGGCCGCGGAGCTCCATGAGTTCTCGGAGCGTCTGCCCTTCGACATACTCGAAGATCGTGTACGACTTGTTGTCGTGAAAGCCGAAATCGTAAACCGCCGCGATGCCTTTGTGATTGAGTTTCGCTCCCAGCCTTGCCTCGTGCTGGAGCACCGCTTCGAAGTCGGCCACTCTCCGCCGGCGGTGGCAAACGACCTTCATTGCCACCGGGCGGTCCAGCCGCAGGTCGCTGGCCAGGAAGACCCGCCCCATCGATCCGTTGCCCAGCGTCCTTTGCAGAAAGTAGCGATCGCCGACGGTCAGCCCGACTTCGAACTGCCCCTGCAGCTCCACTTGCCGCGAATCGTCCCAATCGGGAGCGATCGTGCCATCCTCCTGCGATCGGCAGAAAAGTAGCGTCGGGCGGACCCGTTCATCATCCGCGGGCTTCTCTTGAGTATCCATGTGCCCGGAGGCATCCTTCAAGGCGAGTTGAAGCGGGGAACAGGTCGAACCGATGCGCGCCATTCTACCGCGCTGGCAGCGGGCGCCACTACCGGTCGGCGTCCGCGGAACGGTTCACCGGTCTGCCCCCCAATCGGCGAGCTATGGCGGAAAGCCCCTGCAGAAGCGTTTCACCGCTTCTGCAATCCGCCGGGAGCCATCATGGCTCCAACCGACCATCGCCCCAAGCAGCAGCAGGCGATCCGCTCCAGATTCCTTCAAGGCAGCCCTTGCCAAAACGCTTGTTCCGCTTCTGGCACTCGCAGGACGCCTCCGTTTTCGGCGGATGCCGAAAACCCCAAGGGGCGATCGGTTGCGGATCGGCCCAGAGGCCGTGCCGTTCCTTCCGGGCTTCGACCTGATCCCATCATGCTCACAACACGCCTACATGTTGCCATCGGTAGACCTGCGACGTGACATCGTATTGGCGACGGAAGTGTTCGGCGAAGCGAGAGGCATCTTTGCAGCCATAATGTAACAGAGACTGATCCATGAAGACAGTTCTTCGGATGGCGGGCGGAATGCTGCTAGCGGTCAAGGCCTTATTCAGCACCTAAGATCGGTCATGTTCCGACGTGTGACTCACTTCCGATACCGAGCCGCAACGATCCCCAATTCTCGCCGCTTCATGGCTACGGCCGCCACCGTGCGACCAGTTTTTCGTGCGATCTTCGTATCCGAGTCGGTCCCCAGTAATCGAATGTCTTTAACCGCCCAAAGCCGGAACGGTCCTATACACTTGTCCCGCAGCCACCGTTCCTTCGCCGTCCTGCTACGGCGTCTGCGGCCTTTTCGTGACCGCGCAGCCTCGGCCGACCGAACGCGTTCCTCGGCTGTGAAGGTGCAACGTTTACGCAGCCGCAGAGTGCCAGGTGTCTTGCGGCCAACGCCGAGGCATCGCCGCCAACGCCAGGCCAAGTGTCTCGACACTTCCCACCACGCCGTGACTGCGAACATGGACTCGGTGCGGACCGCCCGCACCAGATCTCCGCATAAGATGGGTGTCTGTTGGCCCTGGCGTATCGTGCAGAGCCACCGCATCCGCTCTGTGAATCCGGTAACGACCACCTCTCCGAACCGCTCGCAGTAGAGCGTATTGCCAACCCGTATCCGGGGCGGCCGATACGGACCGGCGATCAGAACGTCATCGGCTGGTGGACGAGGCATGGCTTTCTACCTGAGGTGACAGCAGCACGACTCATTGCTCGGGCGGCAACTTGACCTTTGCCAGGTAGATGCTCGTTTTGCTTTTGTGGGAAGAGTAGTAGCTCACCCACAGCAAACCTTCGTGGCAGACCAGCCCCGGATAGCTGGTATCACCCCCAGAGGGAAGCGTGAGAAACTCGTTCAGCCTGTCGTCTTCGATCCAGCAAAGCCCAGTGCGTTGCTTTCCGTCATAGAGTCGCACACCCGCGACAAGCCGCTTATCGGGTAACTGGATCAGGTTCGGGCCGCCAATCTGAGCGCCAAGGTTCTCCCACTTCCACTGCGTATACGGCGGACGAGCAACCCCGAGATGACCGTGGACGGTCTTGCAGCCGGGAACCCGGTTCAGGCGCAACAAACACAGCGCTGTGTCGTCCGCCAGGAAGCGGATCGTGGCCTCACTCGCCCCGGGGACGTGCGGGAAAAACGCCCGGTCTTTCACCACCACCTCGAAATGCCTGCCATCCTCACTCCTGTAAAGTCGCGGGATGCGCTCGGACGCAATGCGACCAACTCCGTATGCGACGCCCTTCTGCCACGTCACACGCCAGAGCCAGTAGTCAGGTTCCCCGATCAAGACAGCTTCGCCCCAGTTCTTCCCGTCGTCCGAGCACCAAGCGAGGGATTGCATGTTACGTCTGTCGTTGTACGCCAGTCCAGAGTTGAGCATCAACTGACCGTTGGGCGCGATGCAGAGCTTTGGATCCCGCAGGTCCATACACGGTCCTTGAGGC
>JAAYEH010000675.1 GCA_012728855.1 Rhodopirellula sp.
ACGAAAGGGCCTCCGTAGCGGCCCAGACCCGCCGTCCCCGCTCGTCCAACTCCGCGACGAGCGCGATATACTTGCTGCGAATCCATTCCACAACATTTGCTTCCGGCATGCCGGAATCATCCCATAACCACAAAATTAAATCAACAGCAATATCGGTAGTTTATTGTTGGACAGTTCCTTACCAGTTCCTCCACCAGCGCCGTCTTAGCATGGGCGATCGAGTCGCCGGCCATCGCTTTGGCAAAATCCACATCGGAAATATTTTCGGCGTCGGCCTGCGGTTTGCAGACGCAGTAGATCACGTCGCAGAGCAGGATCGGGTCGATCATCAACCGTTCGAGCACCTGCTTGACGTCCAGCAGGTCTTCGCCCAACAGGTCACGGACCCGTTTGACGGCATCGACGTTGACGGCGATCGTCCAGGTTCGCCCGGCGTTGTCCTTAAAAGTTTTCATTGGTGGTTTCTCCTTTAGCTGCCGCTTACGGTCATCCACTCGGGGGCGTGTTCGGCGTAGGTCGGCTTGGCCGTCACACTGACGGTCAATGCTTCTTCGAGCGGTTCGTTGCGGCTGAACTTGGTCACGGAGAAGCTGGCCCGCAGTCCCTGCGAACCATCGATGGCGATCCCGCCGTCCATTACGGCGAACTCGATCGAGGTGCCGGAGAACCAGGCAGACTTGATGGCCGTGAAGGCGGCGTCCTCAGTGTCCCAGATCATCTCGAACTCGATCGAGCCGTCTTTGAGTGTGGCCACGGTCGCCCGCCAGCCGTTGTTGCCGCGAGTGGTGACGTCGGCCTCACCCGATTCGAGATTCAAGGTGAGGTCCTTGACGTTGGTCATCTCGTTCCAAGTGGGCGACTCATAAGTGCCGGCGTTCGGTACAGCTTGGCGTTCAGTCCTAGTTTTATCATGTCTCGTTCTCCTCCTATTTGACGCTACCAGCCCAGAGGGCCGGCATTTTGGGTTTCTCTTTCTCGAAGGTCGGTCCCATGAAGGGCCGCGACTGGATGCTGACTGTGCGGACCGTTTTTTGTCGGCGACGATTGCGAGATACGATCTTTGTCCGCCCACCGTATTCCAGCGCCGGCAGGGCGTCGCCGGTTGTCTTGTTCAACCGCGCCGGGCCGATGACGACCGACTACTTGGTTGGTTCATAGGCGAAGAAGATGAACTTCTTCAACAACCCCGCGTGGCTGCTGGGCGGTTGGCCCGGTTCCGATACAGTCTTCCGCTTGCGGATGCTGGACCGCGCCCCGCGACGGACATAAGCCCCGAAGCGGGAGAGGACTTTTCGCTCGGCGCGACTGGTGGCTTTCACTACGCGGGCCGAGTCGAAGAAGAATCCCTTGGCGGCGTTTATGCGGTATGCGATCATCTGATTACGCGGAAGGTGAAGGCCAACAGGCTGGTGAACTGTTGGTTCTCTTGCAGGTGCTTTGGGTCGTAATTTGGTTTGTTCTCGGTCTTGGCCCAGAGGGCTTGCTCGAAACCGGCCAATGGTTTGTGGCGAAACAGGTCGTCGATCTCCTGGACCAACTGCATCAGGGCGTCGATGGCTGCGTTGTCCAGGCCCGAGGAGTCTTGCTTGGCGACTCGCTTCTGCACGGCGACGTGAATTTTGTACTCGGCCCGATCCCGGCCACGATCGGCGATTTCTTCGTCCAGTTCCGCCGGCACCACGGAAACGTGTAAATCTTTCATCTCCTTCAAGTCGAACTCCGGCAGGTAGTAACGCACGGCGGAAAACGGCTGGCTGAGCGTGGCGGCGTTCAAGGCCGCGACCACGGCGTCGGCGATCTGGATTACCATGCTTGGCGTTGCCATCAGATCACCCCCTGTTCCTTGCCCGAGCTGGTGCCGGTGGAAACCAGCATATGCTGCCCGGCCTTGGCGACCTCGGACACCTGTTGCTGGTGCAGGTACAACATGGTCGGATACCCGATCAGCCCCGGCATCACCGGATGCAGAACGCCCGTATCGGCCATCTCCTGGATGGATTGGCCTTTGGCGAAGGCTTCGGAGAGCGAAATGAACGGCCCTTGCACCAGCGGAATGTCCAATGACGACGGCCGCTCCAACAGCTTGCGGGCTTGGCTGGCCAGTTCCGGGTCCGACAGTGGAAACGCCGAAAACAATTACCGCAGGAACTCGTCGCAGACGGCGTGGGCAAATTGGACGGGGGTTGATTGGCATGGCTTTTAGGGACGCAAGTATTTGTACTATATGATGTTACAAGTTCTCAACGGTTCGCGCTCGGGGGGCGGGAATCCAGCCCTGGCTGCACCCACCTTTGCATCTGCTGCCTATTGTGACATAATTGCTGATGAGGAAAAGAGTTGTGGTACGGAGATTGCCGACCGATTAAGTATTGCTTTGAACGGCGTGCCCACCAACAATGACTGAGACGGATTTACTACGGAAGCTGGTTGTCGAGCTGCGATATAAGCCTGAATTGGGGTTCTACTCCAAAATGGACGCAGTGGGAGCTAACCTATCTGATGACTTCCCTCATTGGCAGCGATCGCCGCTCACCGTTGAGGTGCGCAATAGGAAGAAACACCGTCGTGTTTTCCTAGGTCATCAGCGCTGCTTCTACGAGACCGATCTCACCCCGGCTTATCCAAACCCTGAGTTTGATTTCGCCGAGAAGACGCTGACCGAAGTATGCACGGGCATCGGGTTGCGTGAGGTGAAGAGAGTTGGTCTCAGGCAGTGGTTCGCTTCAGACCTAAACAAGTCGTTTGCCCTTATGGTAGACGAAATCGCATCTCGATTTCTTAATCAGGGTGATGATCTGCGCGCAATTCTGAGCGACAAGACGCATGATGTAGCTTACGTTGCCGAGTTCGAGACAAGCGATGGCTGGAAATACCACCTTCGACTTGGACCAATGACAAAGGAACAGTGGTTTCAGGTAGTCGGCTACGAAGCTAACATCTTTGAGTCACCAGAAGAGAGCAAGGAGACGAGTTTTGAGGAATATCGAAAAGGATTCCCCGAGAATTTCCTTTACCTGGATGTGGATTGCTACAAAGAAAACGTACCGACGGATCAGTTCGCCGAGTTGATGACCACGTTTCGCCGAAGGTCACACGATCTCGTTGTGAAGCTAATTCGCTATTGCCGAGGATGATCCAATGGCCGCCATTGAGACCCTAGATTTTCCGACTTCAACGGTGAGCGTTGCCAGAGAGACTGGCGACCGAACGACACCGTACCGGGGCCGGGGCGAACTGCCAACCAGCGAACCGTCGCAACTTCGTCCAAGCCGAAGTCGGACGCACGGAACAGCGGCTCTCGTCGAGCCGGAGGAATGCGGAGACGAGGAACTCCGCAACGAGGCAGAGCCGGCCGGCCGTTTCCAGCCGACCAAGGTTACGGATACCCATGGCGATGATGGAGATGCAGCGCGGGCGCGAAGTGAAGTCGCCAGAGACGTTCTCCACCGAGTGGAGCGACTCGTTCCAATGGTGGGCGACGTGGCGCTTCCGGTCAATATCGAACTCTTGAAGAAGGATCTGGCGCGCTGCCACGATGTTCTCGGACATCGGCCTAGCGAGAGCAACTTTCTGTCGATCGTTACTCTCGTTGAATCAGTGATCTCGCAGTTGAAGTGGAAACAGTACGATCAAAGCCAACTGGAGCAGATTGGCTTGGCCATTGCCGTCGGCTACCGCCAGGGTCACGTTACCTACGATGATTACGCGCAAGTCCGCACCGCCTTTGCCGATGCAAGGATTGATGCCAGTCCACGCATTCATCTTGAATCGCTAGACCTGAAAGACCTCACGGACGACGAACCGGATGACGAAGAAGAGTAATCGCAATCGCATCTTTCTCGAAACGAGCGGCGTAATCTACGTGCTGCACGGCGACCGGCTGATGCGGACTGCTGTGGCGAACGCGACCGGAAATGGACACGTTAAAGTCTCCAATTTTATCCGCATGGAGTATTTGCGAGGGGTCATACTCAACCTGATCGAATTCTACTTCTTGCTCAAAGACTCTGATTCCGTCGCGGACGCATGTATCGCTTGGTCGCAAAAGGTCAAGCAGGAGCGAAAATTGAAGGTCGTCCTGATGACCATCCATCGGTGGATGGTGGACCAGGAAGGCTGGAATGTCAAAGAGAGATCGCTCCGGCGTCTAGGCGATGAAATCGTGCGGATGGTCTGCACGTTTGACGACCAGTTCACGGGGCGGACGCGAGACCATCTTGGCTGCGAGTTGGGGCGAGTCTTCTTCCCGCGTCGCGCATTTGATGACGAAATGCTGCTACGATTCTATGATCGGTTTACTACGATTCAAAAAGGCGTTCCCAACTGTTACCTGTGTGGTTTCAAAGCCAAACAGCAGCGTTCTTTGCTCGCTCAGAAAATCGACATCTGTAGTGAACAGCAGCAGAAGAAGTACCGCAAGTATCCCGGCTATATCCAGCAGGCCGAGCGAGTCGGCGAAGTCGAGGCCACTAAGGAGACTGTGCCGAGGTGCCGCTGGTGCGAGCGCCTCGGAGACACAATCATAGGTCTGCAATCTCCGAAGAAAGCAGCGTTGGTCACGGCGGATCGCGCCTTTGTTCCATTGGGCGAAATTCTCAAAAAGGACGTGCGGCTCTTGCCATCGCTGGCAGCGTTGAAGAAGCAGGCGTCGGCCCAGAACGGCGCGGAGGACACCGGCTGATAGAGCCGCTCCGCATGTGGCAGTTTGCATACTGTATGTGTCAACTGGGAGGCGGTGATTTTTTGAGTTTTATTGGTGTTTTTTCCAAGCGGGGGATCGGGTGGTCGAGTTTTTCGCAGATGTCCATGGCCGCTTGATATAAGGGCTGTCGGGTGGCTGCCGCCCAGAGGTCGAGTTGGTTGCCCGACGCCCCGCAATGGAAGCAA
>JAAYEH010000676.1 GCA_012728855.1 Rhodopirellula sp.
CGCCGGCACTCGGCCAAGAGCCAGTACGTGCAGTAGTAGCAATCTGCGACGAGGATGTCACCGGGCCGCAACGCATCGAGCAGTTTCCAGAGCAAAGCCGTCTCACCCGTCTGTTTGCCGCAGTACGGCCCAACCTCAGCATCCAGCAGCAAGCCGGTCCGCATGTCCCCGTTTTGTTAGGGCCTCTAACTTCTGCTTCACTGGTCCGCTCCAAAAACGCGACCGGTGCAAGATTACTCGCTACCGGCGAGGTCGACTAAAATGGATCTCTGCGGAACGGAGCGGGCAGCATAAGAACTTTAGCCCTCTACGATAAGTAGCTCATCGATGAACTGGCTCATCTACCACATTGCGAGCGGTCAAGCGTTTTTTGGCGGTGTCGCATTAATCATCATCGCCGCTTTCGCATCAACTTATTCGACGGCTATCGCGAAACGTGTCACGGTCATGGGCTTCCTGATTGGTGCCATTGCTGTCACGATCTCGTCCACTGCAATTCCTTACTGGTACTATGGCATTGCGTCCGTCATCACGATCGCCTGGCTGACCTCCGGATACGTCAAGAAATGGCGCCGGTGGGCGCCGTTTGCCGTAATGGGTGCTTGGGTTATCGCTGCTGCTATCGAAAGTCCGTATCATATCATGCCGTCCCTTGCACCGGCCTCATCGCGATCCATAACCGTCATCGGCGATTCCGTCACTGCGGGCATGGGCAGCGGTGACAAAACCGTCCGATGGCCAACGCTGCTTGCCAAACAACACCGGCTGGAGGTTCAAGACATTTCCTATCCGGGCGAAACCGTCGCTTCGGCACTGAGCCGGGCCAAATCGCAGCAAATCACTTCTCCGCTGGTGATTCTCGAAATCGGTGGGAATGATCTGCTTGGCGACACCACATCAGCCCAATTCTCGCGAGATTTGGATGCTCTCCTCACATATGTCGATGCACCTGGGCGTCAGGTAATCATGTTTGAATTGCCGCTTCCACCATTCAACCACGAGTATGGGCGTATTCAGCGTTCGCTCGCATCCAGACACAATGTCAAGCTTGTTCCCAAGCGTGTTCTCCTATCCATTCTTGCTGCAAATGAATCGACCATTGATACGATTCATTTGTCGCAGGCGGGGCACGATCGCATGGCGGCGTGCGTATGGGAACTGATCAGGTCAGTATTTCCCGCGAAAGAGACCGCCGCTGCTCCAATCCCAAACGAGGAGCGGAGTCGAATACGGCCAATTTGTCTTTTGGGGGATTCTGCCGGAAACGTGAGCGGCCGGCTTTTCGCGGATGGCGAAAACGGATTCAGGACTTGACCTGTAGCTCCGGATTCGCCGCGACAATCGGGCGGTCGAGCATGGCGTTGGCGCGATCGTTGCCGACGAAACGCTGCTTGGCGCCGTCCCATTTCAACGTCTCGTTAAGGTTGATGGCCAGGTGGCCCAAGAGACACGTCGAGGTGACATGATGCCCGACTTCGGCAGGCTCCCAGGTGGGTTTGCGGCTCTTGACGCTGTCGAGGAAGTCGCGTTTCTCGCTGGTATAACGCGGTTCGGGCCGTTCCACCAGGTCGTGCTGCGCCTTGAGCAAGGAGTCGTCGCTCGCCTGGAAATGGCTGAATCCCGCCTCGATCCAGCCTCGCTCGCCTTCGAATCGCATGTAGGGTTTTTCCGTCCGGTAGATGATTTCCGTCCCGTCGGCGTATTTGTACTTGACGTCGAATTCGAGCAAGACGTTCCAGAAACTGTCGGCCGCCGGATAGACCCCGCTGCCGGAGATTTCAACCGGCCACTGGCGGTCGAGCCCCATGCACCAGAGGGCGCCGTTGAGCAGATGGGTTCCCCAGTTGGTGATCATGCCGTCGCAATAGTTCAGCTTCCGCATCCACCCCGGGCGACCTTTCAAATCGTGCCGGGGGTGGACACCGTTGACCGTGTACGGAATCGGCGGGGCTTGCGTGGCATCGGCTCCTTGCCATCGCCGGTAGTCCAACTCTTCCGGGACGGGCATGTCCGGCTGGGGCGCCAGCGGGATGTCCGACTTCGGCACACAGGCATAGACCGTGTGGATTTTGCCCAGCGCGCCGCTTTGAACGATGGAGTAGGCCCGCCGCGCCGGCGCGCCGACGCGGAATTCGCTATCGACGCGAAAGATGCGGCCGTACTGTTGCGACGCATCGCACAGTTGTTGCCCCTCGAGGATCGTGCGGATGATTGGTTTCTCCAGGGCGATGTCTTTGCCGGCGCGCATGGAGTCGATCCCCATCCGCCCGTGCCAATGGTCGGGCGTGGAGATCATCACCGCGTCGATATCGTCGCGGGCCAGCATTTCCTGATAGTCGAGATAGGCCTCGCATCCTTGGGAGATGCCGTGCGCGGCCCGGTTGTACTCGTCGACCTTCTTCTTCGCCTCGCTCATCCGCCAGCGGTCCGCATCGCAGACGGCGACAATCCTGCAATCGGGCTGGCGCTGGAAGAGCGGGATATTCGTGAAATAACATTGCCGTCCCGTCCCGATCATTCCCAGGACCACGGTTTCGCTGGGTGGATTCGCCCCGAGCACGCGCGAGGGAACGATCGCCGGCGCCGCGAGAATCGCGGATGCCGCGGCGCCGCAGCGATGGAGAAAACGGCGGCGGGTGACTCGGGATACAGTCGCTTGATTCATCGTCACTTTCCTTCCGAGGCGCTGCCTCGAACCATGTCCAGAAAATACTTGTTCATCGCCGGATCGCTGTGACGCACGCCCGAGTTGGTATGCACGTTGGCCACCTCGGTGACGATCGCCCCTTGCGGGCCGCCGTATTGCCAGTGTCGCGTTCCCACCTCAGCCAGCGGGACGAATGTGCCCGGCGTGGCGATCGTGTCGTGCTCGACGCTCACCTTACCGCCGCAGTGGCATTGCGGGATGCGGATCTCTTCGCTCAGATTCGGCTCGCCGATCCCGACGATGTGACTCAGGCCCCAGCGGACTAGCCAGCCTTCGCGCTTGGCCGGGTTTCCTTCGCCCTCGACGTGCCAGTGCTCGGGCAGCATCTGGTTGGGGAGGAGGAAGATGTCGAGCATCATGTAGCGGTCCTCCACATGGTTGACGAAGAGGCAGGCCGCCAAGCCGATTCGCGCGAAATCGCCGGCGCCGTAGTCCGAAACCCAGAGCCGCTCTCGCATGCCGGGAAAGACCGGATAGCCGTGATGCTCGCAGAGCGCGAGGACGGCGTCCTTGCCTTTTTCCACGTCGAACTCGCCGCCTTTCTGGAAGTCAATCTGGTCGAACGAAAGAGTCGTCTTGCGCGACGCCGGCTTGCCAGCCCCTTCCTCGCCGGCCGCAATCCGCCCGACCGCCGCGACGGCTGCCAGCGACCCGGCCGATTTCAGTATGGTGCGTCGATTCATGGGTTTTCTCCGCAATAGCATTTGTCCGTAACTTCCGCGCGCCGTGCGCGCATGTTCGGCTCGCTTAACCGCAAGGGCCAACGGCCAACGCGGCGGCGGCAACAAAACCCGCCTCGGCATAGCCCGCTTTGGTTGCGGCCGGGGGGCCGTGTAAGAGCAGAATTCGTCAACTGCGATCCGCCTTAGCCTGCAATGGTTCCGATAATCTGAGCATGACCTTTGGGAGCGGTGTATGCAAGCCCCCGATCGTCCGGGCATGCGGCGTCAATCCGTCCACGCCTCTTGCACTTTGCGGTGCTCAACGGGCCACCAGTGCCGGATCTTTTCGGACAGCCGAGCGACAACTTCCGGATGTTGCCGGGCCAGGTTGGCCGTCTCGTGCGGATCGGCGGTCAGGTCGAACAACTGGGGGCGTTTCTCCTCGCGCGGATGAGTGCCCGCGTAGCGGCCCACTGCTCCGTCGTAAGTGAGCAAGAGCTTCCAGCGCCCCTCGATCACCCAGCGGTACAAGAGCGACGCCTGCGGATCATTGAGATCGGCCACGTCGTGGGCGAAGCCTTCGCCGAAGATCGCCTCGCGGCCCAGTTGTTTTCCTTCGCGGACCAGCGGCAGCAGATCACGGCCCGGCAAGTTCTCCGGAATCGGCGCCCCCGCGGCGCTGAGGACCGTCGGCATGAAATCGATGCTGCTGACCAGTTCTTCCCGCCTTTGCGGCTCGATCGTGCCGGGCCAACTGAGCAGGATCGGCTGGCGAACGCCGCCCTCGTAGGGCGACTGCTTGGAGCGGGGAGCGAAGCCGTTGGCGTCGGCCTGTTGAATCCATCCGTTGTCGCCGAGATAGAAGATGAACGTGTTGCGGGTAAGCCCCTTGTCGTCGAGATAGTCGATCAGGTGGCCGCAGGTTTCGTCGGACCATTCACACATGGCGTAGTACCTGGCGACGTGCAGCGAGTCGACCTTGTCGCGGTACTTCGCCAGCAGGCGTTCCGGCGGGTTGTGCGGCGCGTGGGGCAAAAACGGGGCATACCAAAGAAAGAACGGCTTTTCCTCGGCCGCCGCGTGATCGATGAAACCGAAAATCGGCTGCATCCCTTCCCGGCCGATCGTCAGTCCGTCGTCGCCGTGGCGCCCACCTCGGTCGGGAAAGCCGCGGGTCATGCCGTGTGTGAACCCGCCGCGACGGAAGGAGCCCTCCCACCACTTGCCCGACTGATGGCTGAGATAACCTCGCTCGTGCAGCAGTTTCGGCAAGGTCGGATGAAGGTCGATATGATGGATGAGCTGCTCGCGAAGCGCGGCGTACTGCGGCGAATTCGGCGCGGCCAACGCGTGCGACGGGTCGTTGCCGGTGATGCCGTGTTGATGCGGGTAGAGGCCGGTGGCCAAGGTTGTCAGCGACGGTCGGCAGAGCGCCGTGGGAACGTAGCCTCGCGGGAACAAGGCGCTGCGGGCAGCCAGCTTGTCCAGGTTCGGCGTTTGAATGACCGGATGGCCCATGAAACCGTAGTCGGTCCAAGCCTGGTCATCGGAAAGAATCAGTACGATATTCGGCGGCGACGATTCGGCAGCCGAGGCGATTGCCCAAGGCGCCAGCATTGTCACCACGGATACGGCAAGAAAGGTTCGCATGGTCGGTGCATCCTCGTAACGCGATATGCAAAAACAAAGCCACTGTTGCAGTTGTCTTCTTATCCGTGTGTCTCTATCCGTGGGCGAAGCATTCCGGACTCACGCGGGCAGAGAGGAATCACCCGCGGACCGTTCATCGCCCGCGGGGCATCCCGGAGCGAATATCGACCTGTCCATTATTCTCTTGCCGCGCGCCCGGCGTACTGCGGCCTTCGGCGACCAGTTTCTCCAAAAGCCCGGTAAGGGCATGCACTTGTTCCGGCTCCTGGGCCTGCAAGTTCTCCTGCTCCGCCGGATCGTTGCCGAGATGGTAGAGTTGCAGAGGCGGTAGCTCGGCGGCCTGCTTGCTGCCCGGTCGCGGCGAGCTCCAACCTCCCGAATCGGCCGCCAGCACCAGTTTCCACGGGCCGCGGCGGATGGCGAAAGTGCCGTTGACCGAGTGGGAGATCACATGATCGCGCCCGCCCGGCCCCTTGCCTCGCAACACCGGAAGAAAACTGATGCCGTCTTCGCCCTCGCCGGCCGGCAGCGCGTGACCGACAATCTCCGCCACGGTGGCGGCCACGTCGGTGAAACAGACAAGCTGCGCACTCTCCTTGCCTGCCGCCACCTGCCCCGGCCAGCGGACAATGAATGGTACACGGTGACCGCCTTCGAAGATATCTGCCTTATGGCCGCGGTACGGCCCGCTGGGATGATGCCCGTGCGCCGCCAGTTCGTCGAACTTCGCCTGCGGCGAACAGCCGTTGTCGCTGGTGAAAATGACCAGCGTGTTGGCGGTCAGATGCTGCCGATCGAGCATCGCCAGAACCTCGCCCACGGCCCAGTCGGTCTGCATGACGAAATCGGCATAGGGATTGATGCCGCTTTTCCCCTGCCAATCGGCGGTCGGGAGAATCGGGGTGTGGGGCGAAGCAAAGGGGAGGTAGAGAAAGAAGGGGTGGCCGTCGCGTGCCGCGGCGGCACGGCCGGCGATGTACTCGCTCGCCTTGCGGGACAGCGTGGGCAGGACGTCGGCCGCATCGAAACCCGGCGCCGTAGGGCCCTGGCGAGTCGTTCCTCCCTTGTCCCGGCCCTGCATCATCGGGAACGCCCGGTCTTCGGTGGGAAGCGACGTCACACGGTCGTTTTCGATGAACGTATATGGCACCATGTCGAGCGAGGCACTGATGCCGAAGTAGCTGTCGAAACCGACGCTGTTGGGACCGTTCGTAATCGGCTGCGAGTAATCGACGTTGAAGACCTCTTTGCGCGGTTCGATGTTCAATTCCGAGACGGTCGCTCCCGGCTTGACGACCCAGTTCATCCCCAAGTGCCACTTGCCGACGCAGGCCGTGTGGTATCCGTGCTGTTTGAGCATCGAGGCGATCGTCATCCGCCCGGCCTCGATCAATCGCGGGCTGAGCCCGCCCAGCACGCCGCGCTGCAGTTTCGACCGCCAGTTATAGCGCCCGGTGAGCAGGCCGTAACGCGTGGGCGTACAGACCGAGGAGGGCGAATGCGCGTCGGTAAAACGCATTCCGGCGGCCGCCAGCCGGTCGATGTGCGGCGTGGCGATTTTGCCGCCGTAGCAGCTTGCGTCGGCATAGCCGAGGTCATCGGCCAGGATGATCACGACGTTCGGCTTTGAGACTTCGGCACCGGCGGTTTCTCCCCGGAAGATCGACAAGGCGAACAGCAGGCAGCAGCAAAGCGATCGCAGCATGATGAAGACTCCTTCGGACTGTTTGGAGTGCGCGTGACTTGTCACCGCTTTCCTTCATTCTTTTCGTATCCTCTTCCCCCCCCTCATCACTCCCCCCGCAACATCACCTGATCGATCCCGAACATGTACGAAGGAACCGCCTTGTCGTTGGCCCCCACGATCTCCACGCCGAGTTGGTGTTCGCCTTCCGAAAGATCATGAACTCCGAACGAGATCGGCTCGGTCGGCACGACCTGCGGGTTGTAGAGGTCGATCGCATCGCCGACCTTCTTGCCGTCGAGAATGAACTGCACGATGCCGTAATCGCGAGCCTTTGTCAAGACAACGCACACTTCCTGCCGGCCCGCCTTCTTGACGTTCAGTGCCAGTACCAGCCGATCGCCCGGCTTGGCGCCGGTCCACCAGAGATGATCGTCGTTCAGCCACTTGTCTCCTCCGAAGTGCGAGAGCGGCTGGGTCTGCACGTTGCCCCCGGTTTTCTTGAGCACATCGAAGCCGCCGGCGCGGAGCGGACGCTCGACATAGTAGTGACGCCGCTTCTCGGCCGGAACCGCCTCGTACGGGTCGTCGCCGCCGGGGGCCAGATACCAGTTGACGGTGCAGGCGTATTCCGTGCCGCGCTCTTCCGTGCGGTAATACTTCTCGATCGCCGCCTCGAACGATTGCTGAAACGGCACGCTATCGGGCACCTGCCAACGGAAAACCGACTGGTGGCCCTGGTTTTTCTGCGTCATCGTCTGGCCATGGTACGGCCGCTCGAACAGCCCGGGGTGGCACCACGCGTAGCCGAAATAATCCTCTGAACCGGTCCCGAAGGTCGACGGAAACTTTTCGCCGTCGACAAAAAACTTCTCATCCCCCTCACCCCACCAGCCGCCCTGCGGGTTCCAGACGTGCAGCATCACTCCGCAATAACGCCCGCGCCCTTGGGTGCGGAGCATGGTCCAGTCAGGCCAGCGATCTGCCGCCACCTCGTGCGCATCTCGGTGCCATTTCGAATGGAAGTAGCTCAGTTCGTCGAAGGGACGCGAGAGAGGAGCATGTACGATCTCATACTCGAACCGGCGATCCTTGCTCCCTTCGTTGACGACCTCGATACGGGCGTTTTCGCGAAACGGCATATACCACAGCGCATAGGCTCCCGACTCCGTCATGCCGGTTGTCAGCGACCGGTAAGGGTTGATCCCCGGCGCGGTGCCGAAAAAATCGCCCACGGGGCACCACACGGCCGGCTTCTCCTGCCCGTCCCACGTGATCCGCAGAACCAGATCGCGCGCGGCGGCCATCTCATCTTCCCGATCGCCCCTTTCCATCCGGCACCGGATCGCCGTAATCGCCCGCGGTCCCTGCAAGTCGAGAGAAAGTGTTTCCCCAACCCGTACCGTCCCCTCGCCCCGCTGCGATTGTTGCCCTTCTCGCGGCGGGGCCGGATCGCTTCCCAGGTTCTGGGCGAAAAAACGATCGACCCGCTTCAGCGCGTCGACCTCTTGCTCGGACAGATCGGCCTTGAACGTCGGCACCGCGGTCCCCTTGGGATACGTGGTATAGACGAACTGATAGTAGCGTCCCCAGCCGGGGTGGGCCACGACTTTGCACGACTTGCGATAGGGGATGGGATAATAGAGGTTCTGCCCGCGACAACCCATCGCGGCGAGATCATAGGACAGCAAAGGATAATTGAAAGGGACCGTGTCGCCGCTGAAGTAGTTTTTGAAGGGGAGATCCACGGCCGGCTTGTCGCTGCCGTCGAGGTAGATTTTCACGTGGCCCTCCTCGGCGCGGGCCGACCAGATCCGCCAGATGCACCCCGGCCCTTCCATTTCCGCCATCACGATCCGGTCGCCCTCTTGGCGAATGAAGCCGGGCCCGTCGTCATTCGCATCCCAATGGACGTACTTGCCGGTTTCCGGATCGTATTGGCTCGACCGGTCCCAACTGGACCACTGTGCGCAGGTCTCGCCCTCGGCTGGTCGCACGGCGAGTTGCTCCAGGTCCACCATCCGGTGTACAAGGTCCACGTAGCTGAGCGTGTCCTGCGCTACCGCGCCGTGGAGCGGAAAAACAAAACAGACGACAGTCAGGCATCGAACGAGAGAACTTGCGGCTTTCACGGGGATTCTCCTTGTCGTAGGATCGGCGAATGCTATCGTAGTATGCGCCGAGCCCGCGGCGCGAGCAACCAGAAGGCCTTGCACGATTCCGGGAGGGACGCAACCGCCACAGGAAACGTGACAGGCCCATGAACGCGCAATGGTGTCGATTGGGCCCGCCTACGCCGGAATCCTGCCAGTCGCCCCGTCTTTTGCGAGGTCGAGCAAACCGAGGAGCGGATCGACGGGCGGCACAGGGCGTGTGCAGGATCGAGGCCTCGATTTCCCGCAGTGGAGCGTGTCGCTCGGGGAGATTGACGAAGCCGTTGGCAGGTATTACCGCTTGGATCCGGGGGGGCTCTCGGTGCATGGTTGTCGGGTGGGGCCGGCGAAGGCGGCGGCGGTAGCATTGGCGGCGCGTTTGGCGGACATGACCGACCGGGCGATTGGGGAACATTACGGCATCGGCGCGACCGGGGGCGCGGCCACTCATCGTCGGCAGGCGGACTGGCCCGAAGTGTTGCAGGTCGTCGAAGTGCTCGCACGGAAACTGCGGAAACGGAAATAAAAGCGCAGAGTACCGGTCTGCCCCCGATCGCTCAAGAATCTCTCGGCGGCCAATGTCCATGGCCCGCGCGGCCCTCAGGGGAGCGACGAGAGTTTGACATTCGGGAAGCGATGGCAAGAGCGCGGGGCAGCAGCGGGCGGTAAGAATGGAACTGCGGGGCAGTGGTCATGAGATTGGCCAGCAGCGTCGCCGCATCGCCGGCAGGGATGATGTTCCGTCGCTCAGCTCGAGCCAGGGGGTGCGCCACCTCAGCGGGAAAAACGTCCTGCGCGAGAAGGGTGTAGACGGCGTCGCGGTAGTCGTCGCGAAGTTGCCTGGCGATGGCGGTCCCGGTCGTCGCGTACGATAATCCGGGAGCTGTGAGCCGGATGCGGGAAAACGGCAAGTCCGGTTCGATGAGCGGCAAGTGGAAACGGAGCATGGTGGGGCTAGTGAGGCACTGGCAGACGAAAGGGCCAGAAACAGATAGGCCGCACCTAAACCACTGCGCCATTTCTCGACTCTACAAGGATTAGGAGTGTCAGGCCGCCCGCCCAATCCGCTGCTTACCGCAGGAGCGTGACCATGAATCGAATCTCGATGCTCACACTGGTCGCCGTGTTGCTGGCTCTGCCGGCCCGGCTCGATGCCGCCGATGCGCGGAGCGACACGCGTCCCAATATCCTCATCATGACGGCCGACAACCTGGGGTACGGCGATCTGCCGTGTTACAACTCCCGCTCCCCAATCAAAGCGACGAATCTCGATCGGCTCGCCGCCCAAGGCGCGAGGCTGACAAGTTTCTACACAGCCGCGCCGACATGCACCGTGTCGCGGGCCTGCCTGTTGACCGGTCGAATCCCGCAGCGCCACGGGCTGGACGATCAGTTGCCGGGGATCGAGGGCAATTACGGCATCGGGCTGAGCCACGAGGAAATCCTCATCCCGCAGATCCTGAAGACCGGGCCGACGCCGTATGCGACCGGGTGCTTCGGCAAGTGGAACATCGGGTTTGCGAAAGGATCGCGGCCGACCGAGCGAGGCTTCGACGAGTTCATCGGGCACGCCTCGGGTAATATGGATTACTACCACCACACCTATGCCGGTAAACACGACCTGCACCAAGGCACGGAAGAGTTGCACGCCGACGGTCGGTACTCCACTGACCTATTTGCCGATGCGGCGATCGGTTTTATCCGGCGGAAATCGAAAGCCCGCCAGCCCTGGTTCTGCTACCTGCCGTTCAACGCTCCGCATTTCCCGTCGCCGAAGAACAAGAGGCCCGGTCAGCCGGTCCGATGGCAGGCCACGGACCGCGCCTTCGCTGCCTATGGAATCTCACCGGATGAGACCGATCCGAACAATCGCTATAACGCGGTCATCACCGCGCTGGACGAGGCGATCGGTCGAGTTCTCGACGCGCTCGAGGCGGCCGGTGTGGCGGACGATACGTTTCTGTTCTTCTACTCGGACAACGGCGCATTCACACTGGGCCGGGAGGACATCGACATCGGGTGCAACGAGCCGCTCCGGCACGGCGGCGTCACCTGTTGGGAAGGCGGTCTCCGCGTCGCCGCGCTGGCGCGCTGGCCGGGAAGGATCCAAGCCGGCTCGGTGATTTCGGAGCCGTTCTGGTCGCCCGATCTGTTGACTGCTTGCGCTCGCCTGGCCGGTGCCCGGCTGCCGGATGACCGTGTTTATGACGGCAAAGATCCGCTTCCTCTGCTCACGCAAGGCGCCAGGTCGCCGCACGACTCCTTCTTCTTTATTTACCGCAACTACGCGGCGCTGCGAGAGGGCGACTGGAAGATCGTCCGCGAGAAGCCGAACCATCCGTGGCAGTTGTTCAACCTCGCCGAGGATCCGGGCGAATCGCAGAATCTGGCCGGCGATCAGCCGCGTCGAGTCGCCAAATTACAGGCAGCCTTTGCCAATTGGGAGAACTCCTTTTGAACGCACCGACCTCTTCCCACGACGATCTTGCCTGCGTTCCTTGTTCCGGTGCCCGCGCTGTCCACGCTAGTCCGGGTGCGCCGTGAAAGGTTCCTGCGATGAACTGGATTGCTTGCTGTTCTCGTTTCGTGCTATCATGTGCAGGAAACGGGAGCTAACCACGTCATAAAGGCAGAGAAATGGAAAGAGAGAAGACAGAGAATACGATGACATTCCTACAGACCGTTTTCTGTACCGCGTTGGTTTCCATCGCCGCCACGAGTTTTGCTGGGGAACCGCTACTGCACGCACCGCCGCAATATGTCGGCCCGGCGCGAGCGGAACATGCGGTGACCAATCGCGCTTTCCAGGGCATCCCCAGCATGGCCGTTTCACCCGGCGGGCGCCTTTGGGCGAATTGGTACGCAGGCAAGACCCCCGGTGAAGATCAGAACAACTACGTCGTGCTCAGCACAAGCGGCGACAACGGCAAGACATGGAAAGAAGTGCTGGTGGTCGATCCCGACGGCGAGGGCCCGCTCCGTAGTTTCGATCCGGAACTCTGGACGGCGCCGGACGGCAAACTGTATCTGTTTTGGGCCCAGACCGAAGGGCATGATGCATCCGTCGGCGGGGTGTGGTGCCTGGTGACCTCGGAACCGGAATCCGAGCAGCCGAATTGGGAGCCGCCGGTGCGCGTCGCCGATGGTGTGATGATGTGCAAGCCGTTAGTGCTTTCCGGCGGCGAGTGGGCCCTGCCCGCCTCGACGTGGCGAAAGACCGACAACAGCGCCAAGGTAGTCGTCTCTACCGATGAGGGGAAGACATGGTCGATTCGGGGCGGCTGCAATGTGCCCATCAAGGACCGTCAGTTCGACGAGCATATGCTGATCGAGCGGAAGGACGGATCGCTGTGGATGCTGGCACGGACGAATTACGGCATCGGCGAAAGCGTTTCCAGCGACGGCGGCCGTACTTGGCCCGAATTGAAGCCGTCACAGATCGCTCACCCCAGCGCCCGTTTCTTCATCCGTCGCCTCAACAGCGGGAACCTCTTGCTGGTCAAGCACGGCCCGATCGACCAAAAAATCGGGCGCTCGCACTTGACAGCGATGCTATCGACGGACGAAGGTCTCACCTGGGGCGGCGGACTGTTGCTTGACGAGCGTAATGGCGTTTCCTATCCCGATGGCCAGCAAACCGCCGACGGACTGATCCGAATTATCTACGATTTCAGCCGTACCGGCTCGCGTCACATCCTGATGGCGACTTTTCGTGAAGAGGACGTCGCCTTGGGCAAGCCGGCCAGCGGCGACGTGCAATTGCGACACGTCGTCAGCGAGGCAGCAGGCGGACTGGAAAAGCAGCCGGCAGCGATACCGCCCGTGTCAGACAACGCGGATGGCGAACCGTTTCGCAAAGCGACTCCCGGCACACTGGCCGCCGACGCCGCCCAACCGCAACCATTCGTTGCGGGCCAATCGCTCTTCACCGATCGCGGCTACGCCCTCAGTGAAGCACCCACCCCGCTCGCCGGGGCGACGTTTTTATGCGTAAAGCTGGATGGACCGAAAGAGTTGCGATGTCGCCGCGCCGGCACCGTCTATTTCCTTACGCCCTCGCCGGAGCGCAATCAAGATAGCCAGACCGAGAAGCTGCTAGAGCAGGGGTTCAAGAAAGTCGCTCTGCCGGAAGTGCGACTGTTCAACCCTTCCAGCGCAGCGAATTTCTGCACGCTCTACCAGAAGGATTGCGCCGCGGACGATGCGATCGAGGTGGCCAAGTGGGCCGTGCCCTTGTTCTTTCCGTAACGCGGGCCATTGGTCGCAACCAAGGGGGGGTAGAATGTATCCCGCCCAGGTCGAATAAACTCAGGACGAAGACCAGCCCGGCTGCTCGCAGCAGCCGGGCTGGTGCATAAACACCTGGCGTCAGTCTTCCGAGGTCCGCAGGCGGGCCAGCACACTGTAATCTTCCAGCGTGGTGGTGTCGCCAACGGTTGCCCGTCCGGCGGCGATGTCGCGGAGCAAACGCCGCATGATCTTGCCGCTACGTGTCTTCGGCAAAGACGCCGTGAAACGAATGTCGTCCGGCACGGCCAGTGCGCCGATTTCCTTGCGGACGTGGTTCTTGAGTTCCTTGCGGAGTTCCTCGGAGGGATTGAAGTTGCTCGACAAGGTGACGAAAACCGCCACTGCTTCGCCCTTGATGTCGTGCGGCCGACCGACGGCGGCCGCCTCGGCCACGGCCGGATGACTGACCAACGCGCTCTCGATCTCGATAGTGCTCAGCCGGTGGCCCGAGACGTTGAGCACGTCGTCGATACGTCCCATGATCCAGTAGTAGCCGTCTTCGTCCATCCGGGCGTTGTCGCCGCAAAGATACTTGCCGGGCACGTCGCTCCAATACTGCTGTTGGTAGCGGGCATCGTCGCCCCAGATGCCTCGGAGCATCGCGGGCCACGGCTTGGTGATCGTGAGCCAACCGCCCGAGCCGACCGGAACCGGATTGCGATCCTCGCCGACGATGGCGGGAATGATTCCGGGCAGGGGCTTGCAGCAACTCCCGGGCTTGGTCGGGGTGGCCCCGGGCAGCGGCGTCATCATGATGCC
>JAAYEH010000677.1 GCA_012728855.1 Rhodopirellula sp.
CGCCATTGGCCCGATTTGGCCGGAGCAGGAAGACTTCGATGCGCACAAGCCAATCCGAGACCGGATGGCAGCGCTGGAGCGGGCCATCGCCGACGAGCTGAAGCGGCGCGGCTACAAGGTATTGGGGTCGCACCCGAGGCGGGCGTCGCCCGATCAGTTCGTTTTGCAGCAGCTACTGGCGCACCTCGACCACAAGTTTCCGTCGCTTGCCGAGCCGAAACACAACCTCGGCGAAGGAGCGATATCGCAGTGAAGATGCTGAAGGACGCCGCGGACACCCTCCAGATTCCCGAGGAAGAACTTGTCACCCTCCTCGAAGGGCTGGAGATGACGGGTATCCCGCAACCGCGGTACACCGAGAATGGAGAAGGCTACTTCCACGATGAGGAGTGGCAAACGGCGATGGATTGCATCATTGCCGGCAACCTGCTCAACTGGCCTGACGAGTACGCGCCGCCCGGCCGGGCACCCAAATTACTTCCGAACGAACCCGGCAAGGCTCCAGGCGCCGAACCAGGCGCTGCAGCAGCCGGCGGGGACACGTAGGCTTTCCGTGACGTGTAGCTCACCCGGCCCCCGCCGCTGCTGAGCTTGATCGTTATCCGGTGGAGGGCTTTGGTTGGACAACGCCGTCTGCGAGTGTGGCGTCTCGGAGGGGCAGCTTCATGTCTTTGGCTGCCGGTGGGAATTCTGCCCCTTCTGCGAACTGCAGATGGTCGAGTGCGATTGCGTATACGACCTGATCGGCCTCCGCCATCGCGGCAATCCGCCGGAAACCGACTGGCTATCGGCGGAGGTTTTCTCCGGCGGCCTAAATGACGAGCAAGAGCAGCGCTGGCTCGCCACGCTCGAAGCGAGGGGGCGAATCCCCTTCGTCGACACACCCCAATTTTGCGCGCGTTGCGGTGCGAAGTGGCCAGAGCATTTTCAGGTTCCCGATGTGGTTTGGGAGTACTACGCGGGGCCGGCGCACCGGAAATCCGTCCTGTGCGCGCACTGCTTCGGCGAGATTCGGCGGCTGGTAGACGCGAACCGCCCCCGTCCGGCGTGGTTGCCCGCCGAGGAAACGATCCTGGAGTTCATGCTGGCCTGGCGAAGCGGCGACCGCGAAACACTTCAGCGGATCGAGCCGCAGAAGTTCGAGACGCATTACCGAGGCATCAGGCCGTGCCGGCTCGGCGGTCCGGCCACCGGGTAACCTGACATTGCAGCGGACCGGGCGGGCGTCGCGGTCGCTGTTGTTCGAGCGTGCGTCCGGTGCCCGCCCGGCCGCTGAACGTCGGTCCGTTACGCAAGGAATCGGGCTCTCCACGATGAAAGCCAAACTCGTCGCTCTCGCAGCCGCACTTGTGGCGACTCCGGTGCTGGCCTTTATGGGACTGTACGGATACGCCTGCTATCAGGACGCACTCCGAATCCAAGACGCCGCCCCGGCATTCGACCCTTTGGAGCAGATCAAGCCGATTCTCCTCTCGCAGCCGTTCGGATCAAGATATTGCCGCTACGTCGTTGACTTTCCCCCCGAATCACTGCTCAACGACGATAATGTCGACCTGCTGAGATCACTGAACCTGCTTCCCGAACAAAACACACTTGACGTGACCATACGTACGGAACGGATTACCGATGCATCGCTGTCGGTTCTCGCGTCGCTCGGTTCGATCGATCTGCTGGACGTCACCGAGACGGCGATCACCGATGAAGGCATCGCCCAGCTTCAGTCCGTAATGCCAAGTGCAATCGTACCAACACGTGAACGCCCAGAACGAACGCATAACAACGCGGTCAACCCGAGCGGCGGATTGGGGCGGTCGTGAAGTCAACGGTTCCTGGCCGCCGCTGGATTACCGCGGTCGTAACGCCAGTAGATTAGAACTTGCCCCTGATGTGCAACGCATGCGTGAAATCATCCAAAGTCGTCTGTGGATTGGCAACGCGGCCGACGTTCGCGACGCGCGCCGGTTGAACGATTTCGGGGTTGAGGCGGTTGTCGACTTGGCGTACGAGGAACCACTTGCCCAACTGACGCGCGGCATGCTGTATTGCAGGTTCCCGATCCTGGATGGAGAGGGAAACCGCACCAGCCTTCTCTCGATGGCCGTTGAAACCACAGCGGCTTTCATTCGCCACCGGACTGCGACCCTCGTTGGCTGCGGAGCGGGCATGAGTCGCTCGCCGGCTGTCGCCGCAGTTGCGTTGGCGGTCGTTCGCCGTGTTTCCCCTGAAGCGTGCCTGCTGGAACTGACCGCGGCGCATCCGCACGATATTTCGCCACAACTGTGGAACGACCTCCGGAAGGTGTATAATCAGGTTGTGGGCGATCGCCCGGCAGAACACCCGTGGGAATCAAGATCATGAGCGACGACCAACTCCTGGAACGGATCACCAGCGATCCGCGAATCCTGGCCGGCAAGCCAGTGATCAAGGGCACTCGTTTATCGGTGGATTACATCTTGAACCTGCTGGGGCACGGTTCGACGGCTGAGGAAATCCTCGACGAGTACGACGGCCTGTCCCCGGAGGATCTGCGAGCATGCCTTCTGTTTGCCTCTCGCGCCTTGGCGGACACCGAATTCATGCCGCTCGTGAGGGGGTTGGCCTAGATGAGGTTTCTGGTCGACGAGTGCATCGGACCGAAAGTGGCAAGCTGGCTCCGTAGCCAGTCGCACGAAGTCTTCTCGGTCTACGACGAAGCGCGCGGCATGGCCGATGACGAAATTCTCGCCAAGGCGTACTCTGAGCAATGGGTAGTGATCACAAACGACAAGGACTTCGGCGAAAAGGTATACCGTGAAGGGCGGCTTCATCACGGCGTCGTGCTCCTCCGATTGCACGATGAGCGTGCATCATCGAAGATCGAGGCTCTTGAACAACTGCTGGAGAGTTTTGCCGATCAACTTGGCGACCGATTCATCGTCGTCACGGAGCGGCAAGTAAGGTTCCGGCAGGTGTGAAGGATTTTCGCAGGCGTAACCTGGTCGTTCGGTCGCAAACGTGATGCACTTTGCAGGATGGAAACGCAGCCCTTCGAGATAGCAACGCGCGACGGTCGGACGCGGCTCACCGGACAGGTCGATCTGCCGGCCGGTGCTGCTGCCACTCGTTGCCCGGCCGTGCTGATGGTCCCTGGGGGATGGTTCATGGACCGGGACGGGTACATGGGCAACTCCGGGACCGAGCGCGATCTGATCTACCGCGATTTGGGCAAGGACATCGTAGCTGCGGGCATTGGCGTCGTGCGGTATGACAATCGGGGCGTCCGCTGCAACGAGATGACCATGCCGCCGTTCCCGCAGGGCAGTAGTGAACTCGAAGTGACGAAGCATTATTTGAATGCCTGTGTCGATCCGGACGTGCGGCAAACCGTGACCATACAAACCCAGATGGATGACGTGGAAGACGTCTGGGCGTTCACCATCAACCATCCCAGGCTCGACCCCGAGCGCGCACTCATTTGGGCCCACTCAGAAGGCTGCAGCAACACCGCCCGGTTGATCGGTGCAGGGCGGATCCGTCCGCGCGGACTCGTCTTTGTCGGCACGGGAGCCGAATCCCCCGTAGGGCTCGTTCGCTGGCAGACGGTCGATCGGTACGCCGAACACGTAATGGCCTGGGACGGCGACGGCGATTGCCGCGTTACGGAGGCGGACGTGGAACGCGAATTCCCAAAGGATCCACTGTTCACGGCAGTGGGCGTTCCCCGTAAACTATTGACGGCGCCGTCCGAAGGCTGGACCCTGGAGACGATCCGAGCCCGTTTCGCTGGGGAGTATGAGGCCATGAAGGCCGCAGCGCTCGCCAAGCCGGATGACGCCCCGTACCCGGACCCTTCGCCGGAGTTCCGGATGGTAGTGGCGTCGAACAACTGGTGGAAGCAGTGGTTCACCGACACAACGCCGATGATCGACCACCTCGCAGGTTACCTCGGCCGCGCGTCGTTCCATATCGGCGCGATCGACGCGCAGAACTCGGGGGAACGTGGTTTCGCCTTCGCGGAAAACCGGATCAAAGCCGTGCTTTTTGCGCGGCCACCCCGGCTGGTGTTGCACAGAGCCCGGGGGCACTCCCTGCGAACGGGTGAGCCGGTGGCCGGACCGATGGACGTTGAGGCCAAGGCCTGCCTGGTCAAGGAAATCGTGGAAGTGCTGTCAGCAGATTGACTCGCATGGCAGGGGCGGCCGAACTTGCGGATGCACTGGAGTCGCCGGTCCAGTGGGGACTGTATGGTAAGATCATTGGCGGCGACCCATTGATCCTGATCGTTGAACTAAACCGCTTCGCGGTGGCTTAGTCGTGCGGAGCAACGTCGCTCACCGGACGTTGCTCTTCATTTGCGCTGGCACTTTTTGTGCGGCGCGCCACGCGTTGGCCGACGAAGCAGGCCGACA